>NZ_JAZGQL010000030.1:0-140145 GCF_036421995.1 Plantactinospora veratri | reverse complement strand
CCGGGTGTCCGGTTTTTGGTCATGATCGGGTGGGCGGTGGGGGCGGATCGCGGAACACCGGGTCGGGGGTGGTGGTTATACCTGGCGTACGTCCGCAGCAGCGGTCCCCCCCGGGTCTGCGGGTGGGTGGCTGGCCCCGGGAATGACGGGGCGTCGGCCGCGGTTACATCCCCCTGGCACCCCGGTAGCGGGAGCGGTCCGAGCATGACAGGCCGCCCGCCCGTGCCGGTGAGGTGTCTTTCCCCGAGTTTCTTCGGGTTTCTTTCCTTTCGACACGCCGCTGGTGTGGTGTTGTCGTTCCCCCGGAATGGAAGGCGACCATCATGACTTTCGTCAGCCGATGGCTACCGGCCATCACCGAGACTCCGATGCGTAAGACCGCGCTGGGTATCGCCGGACTCGCCGTTGTCGGTGGCGCGTTCGCCGGCCCGGTGATCGCGATGGACACCCCGACGACGGGGTCGCCGACCGCCGCGTCGGTGACCGCGGACATCAAGCAGATCGACAAGCGGGCGCCGTCGAAGATGCTGGACTACCAGTACAAGGCGCAGGAGAACTTCTACTACTGCGCGCCCGCGGCGACCCGGATCGCGCTGTCGGCGCAGGGGCACACCCCGTCGCAGGACGAGGTGGCCAAGCGGCTGGGTACGACCGAGGCGGGTACGAACTCGGCCGAGGACACCACCCGGGTGCTCAACTCCGCCGGTGGTAGGGACTACCAGACGGTGGCGATCCCGGACAGCACCGCCAAGCCGGAGCAGATGGACCGGCTCCAGGTCGACATCGTCAACGCGATCGACGCCAAGCGTCCGGTGGTGATGAACATCAAGGGCACCGCCACCGACGTCGACGGTGTGCCGCACTCGTACGAGGGTGGGCACTACCTGACGGTCGTGGGGTACGACGACCACGGCCGGAAGGTGAAGATCGCCGACCCGGCGAACCCGAACCAGAGCGAGTACTGGATGAGCACCATCACCCTCGCCAACTGGGCCGCCGAACGCGGATACTCCGCATAACGCACGACCGAATGGGCCAGCCCCCTTCCCGGGGCTGGCCCATTCGTCGTCTCCGGGTCTCCCGGCCCGTTCAGGGAGCGGCCGTCTGGTCGGCGGTGCCCAACTCCGCCCCGAGCCGTTCGACGCCATCCTTGATCATCTGGCCGTACGGGTCGTCGCCGAGCGCCGGCAGACTCTCCCGGGCCAGGGCCAGGTGTTCCCGGGCCCGGTCCGGCCGACCCAGCTTGCGGTAGTCCTCGGCGAGGTTGAGCTGCAACGACGGCCGGAACGCGGCGACCTGGAGAGCGGCGTGGTGTTGCTGGACCCGGTCGTCGGTCAGCGAGTCGGCGGCCTCCAACGCCCGCAGGTCCCAACGGAGTTCCTCGGCCGGGTCGTCCTGCAGGTCGGCCAGGTAGTGCGCGAGGGTGCAGCGGTGGAACGGGTCACCGGTCGGGCCGATCCGCCCCCACAGCTCGGTCAACCGCTCCCGGGCCGCCTCGGTACGCCCGGCCCGCCCCCACTCGACCGCCTCGATGATGGTCGCCATCGTCCCGTCGGTGCCCTGCCCCATCGTTCGTCCACTCCCCTGTGTCGGCCGGTGTGCCGCCGCCGATGCTGCCGGCTCGACGAGGTCGAGGGTCAAGCGCGAACCCGCCGAGGCAGCTCCGCCCGGTGGCGTGGTCCGGCCACCGCGGCTACCGCGTTCGTGGTACGTGTCCGGGTGCCCGGCTTCGTAGAGTGGCCGGGTGAGGGTGCAGCCGTGGTCGGCCGGGTGAGGGACGCAGCCGTGGCCGCAGTGGCGTTCGGCGGTGGCCGGGGGCGGCGCTGGGCGGTCGACGTCGGGATCGCGGCGGCGGCCGGTGCCGTCACCGCGTACCGGATCGCGGTCGTGGCGGTGCAGCCGGGCGACCGGGCGCCGGACCTCTGGGCGTACGGCCTCGGCGCGGCGATGGCGGCGGCCCTGCTCGCCCGACGGCGCTGGCCGGCCGCGGTGCTGGCGGTGGTCGGCGGGCTGTTCCTGCTCTACCACGTCTCGCGCTATCCCGGCGGCGCACCGGCCGCCCCGATCTGGGTCGCGCTCTACTCGGTGGCGGTCGCCCCACGCCGCCGGCTCGGCCTGACGCTGGCCGGACTCTTCGTGCTGCTGGACGCGCAGGGCCGGATCATGGTGGCCGGAGTGGGGCCGCTGGACGCCACGCTGGACGGCTCGACCGTGGTGTTCGTGGCGGTGCTGCTGCTCGGCGAGACGGTACGGAGCCGACGGATCCGACTCGGCCTGCTCGCCGCCGAACGGGACCGCACGGCGCAACGGCGGGTGGTCGAGGAGCGGATCCGGATCGCCCGCGAGCTGCACGACATCACCGCGCACACCCTGGCGGTCGTCGGCGTGCAGGCCGGGGTGGCCGCCGACGTGCTCGACGACGACCCGGTGCAGGCGCGGGCGGCGTTGGAGGCGGTCCGTCGGGCCGCCCGGGAGGCGCTGACCGAGCTGCGGGCGGCGGTCGGGGTACTCCGGGACGGCACCCGCGCGGCC
The DNA here is from genome assembly GCF_036421995.1 of Plantactinospora veratri. Taxonomy (NCBI): domain Bacteria; kingdom Bacillati; phylum Actinomycetota; class Actinomycetes; order Micromonosporales; family Micromonosporaceae; genus Plantactinospora; species Plantactinospora veratri. The sequence continues at coordinate 137,613 of NZ_JAZGQL010000030.1, read as the reverse complement.
GGGCCGGAACCGCCGGCACCCAACCTGGACCGGCTGCACACCCTGGCCGAGACGACCGGCGCGGTGATCCGGCAGGACGGTACGCCGCGCCCGCTGCCCCGGGCGGTGGAGGCGACCGCATACCGGATCGTGCAGGAGGCGGTGGCGAACGCGGTCCGGCACGCCGACGCCGACCGGATCGAGGTACGGCTCGGCTACCGCCGCGACGGGCTCGACCTCACCGTCTCCGACGACGGCCGGGGGTCGGCCGGACCGCCCGGCAACGGGCTGCGCGGGATGGCGGAACGGGCCGCCGGGCTGGGCGGCTGGCTGCGTACCGGTCCGGCCGACAACGGCGGTGGTTTCCAGGTACGGGGGTGGCTGCCGGGATGACGATCCGGGTCCTGCTCGCCGACGACCAGACGCTGGTCCGGGCGGGCTTCCGGGTGCTGCTGGAGCGGGCACCCGAGATCGAGGTGGTCGCCGAGGCCACCGACGGCGACGAGGCGATCGCGCTGACCCGGGCACACCGGCCGGACGTCGTGCTGATGGACATCCGGATGCCGGGCACCGACGGGCTGACCGCGACCCGGCGGATCCTCGCCGACGACCGGCTGCCCGGCGTCAGGGTCGTCGTGCTGACCACCTTCGAACTCGACGAGTACGTCTACGCGGCGCTGCACGCCGGGGCGAGCGGCTTCCTGCTGAAGAACCTGGAGCCGGACGAGCTGCGCCGGGCGGTCCGGGTGGTGGCGGCCGGCGACGCGCTGCTGGCCCCCGAGGTGACCCGCCGGCTGATCGCCGCCTACGCCGACGGTCCGGAGGTACCCGGCCTGCACACGCTGACCGCCCGGGAACGCGAGGTGGTGGCGCTGGTCGCGGACGGGCTCTCCAACGCGGAGGTGGGTACCCGGCTCGGGATGAGTACGGCCACCGCCAAGACGCACGCGAACCGGGCGATGAGCAAGCTCGGCGCCCGGGACCGGGCCCAACTCGTGGTCTTCGCCTACCGCGGCGGGCTCGCCGGCATACGACGACCGCGGTAGCCGGCGGCACCGTCGGGCGGATCCGGCGGCGGCCGGCCGTTCGTAGCGTTCCGGACATGTTTCTTCTGCTGGGACCGTTGCTGAACTTCGCCTCCGGCTTCTTCTGGGAGCCCGACTCGCAGGGCATCACCGGCGGTACGCTCGCCGCGCTCGCCTGCGCCTGCTGGCTCGTCGGCCTGATCGGCCTCTACGACCGGCTCCGCGCCGCCGCACCCCGCTACGTGGCGGTGGCGATCCCGTTGACCGTCTTCGCCGCCGTCGGCGGGGTGGCGTTCGGGGTGCAGAGCATCCACGAGGGACTCTTCGACGCCTCGCACGCCAGCACGATCGAACTGCTCGACCAGCACCCGTTCGCCGCCTTCTCGCTCTACTGGATCGCCGGTCCGCTCTTCCCGCTCGCCCTGTTCGCCCTGGGCGTGGCGCTGCTGAAGCTGCGCGCGGCACCGGTACCGGTCGGCGTACTGGTCTGCCTGGGCGCGCTGGCGTTCCCGCTCAGCCGGATCACCCGGGAGGCGACGATCGCGCACGTGGCCGACCTGCTCCTGCTGCTGCCCTTCCTCTACCTCGGAGTACGCGCGCTGGCCGGGGCCGACCGCCCGAAGGAGTCGTCCCCGGCCAGCCGGACCGGGCTGGACTACCCGGCGACCACGTCGGCCGGCGGCTCGACCGTCACCGGGGCCCCGTAGCCGGAGAACTCCATGTTCACCCGCACCTCGCGGGCGAACTCGGTCGGCGGCTCCGCCGTGGTCCGCCCGGTCATCCGCCACTCGTAGCGCAGCGTCCGGACCCGGCCGTCGGCGTCGACCGTCACGTCGCCGACGAGCCGGACGGTCGCCGGCCCGGAGCCGGGGTCCGACTTCGTGGTCGCCTCGAAGTGGTACGCCCGGTCACTCTTCTTGGTGATCTTCGCGTCGGTCTGGCGCAGTACCTCGAAGAGCCGTTCCCGGTCCGCCGAGCCGCTCAGCGCGCCGTCCAGTACGTGCGGGTCGAACGCCAGCCGGTCGGTCCGGCCCGGCTCCCGGACGAACTGCCCGCCCATGGTGTGCGTGTAGAGCACCCCGTCGATCAGCCGCTGCCGTTCGACCCCGTCGAACCGCGAGTATCCCGTGGTCGTCGCCGGGTCGAACGCCCCCTCCGAGGTGTACGACAGGTCCGGCGTGCGGGCCTTGCCGTGCGACTTGTTGTAGGTGACCGTCGCCTTCACCCGGTAGCTGACGTTCTCGCTGGCGGTGATCGCCGCCACCAGTTCCAGCCGGGGCGTCGGTGCCTCGGCGACGAGGGCCGGCCGGTCCGGTACCGCCGGCTGGGTCAGTGCGGTCCCCGCGACCACCCCGACCGCCAGTACCGCACAGGAGGCACCGACGATCGCGGCCGTGCGGCGCCGCCTGGCCCGCACGCCACGTTGGAGGATCTGCTCGGTCGGGGCGGCCGACAGCGGCTCGCCGTCGACCAGATCGCGTAGTCCGCTCGCCAGTCGCGAGTCGAGAGAGTTCATCCAGATCACCTGTTCCGTTCGAGAACCGGCTCGCGTACCAGGCTCCGCAGTTTGGCCATGGCCCGCGAGTACTGACTCTTGACCGTGCCGACCGAGCAGCCGAGCACCTGGGCGACCTGCCGCTCGGACAGGTCCTCGTAGTGCCGCAGCACCACCACCGCCCGCTGTCTCGGCGGCAACGCCCGCAGCGCCCGGCGGAGTTCGTCGGCGTCGGCCTCCGGACCGGCCGGCGCCGGCCGGTCGGGTACGTCCGCGACGAGGTTCTCCCGCCGGCGCCGCCGCCACAGCGAGGTGTGGTTGTTCGTCAGCACCCGTCTCAGGTACGCGTGCAGGTCGTCGTGCCGGGACAGCTTGCGCCAGCGTTCGTACATCCTGACCAGGCTGTCCTGCAACAGCTCCTCGGCCTGCCAGCGGTCGCCGGTCAGCAGCAGCGCCAGCCGTAGGTGGCGTTGCCAGGCCGACTCCACGAAGGCCACGAATGAGGTGTCGGCCGCCGACAGCGGCCCTGCTCGGTCCGTCACGGTCCTACCACGTGGCCGGGTCGGGAAAGGTTGCCCGGCGGATCCGATCGCGGTCCCCGGTCTGCACATTGCCGCCGGGCGGGGCCGGGGTTCAGCCCGGGACCAGCCGCCGGGCCTCGGCCAGGGTGGTCGGCTCGCCGTGGCTGTCGACGTACCACTCGTGGTCGTCGTCGAGCAGGTCGCGCAGCATCGCCAGGTCGGGGCCGTCGTCGGGACCGCGCAGGTGCGCCGGTGGCGGATAGAAGCAGTCGCCGAGCAGCACGACCCGGGCGTCCGGGACGTACACCACCGTCGAGTCGGGAGCGTGCGCGCCGCCGACGTGCCGCAGCCGTACCCCGGTCGGCAGGGTCAGCTCGTCGTCGAAGGTGCGGGTCGGCGGCAGAATCGTGAAGTCGACCCAGTCCTCCATGGCCAGCGCCCGGGCCCGGAAGCTGGGGCCGAGTCGCGGGTTGGCGCGTACCTGCTCGCGCAGGTAGCGGTGGCTCCACGGCCGGGCCGCCTCCTGCCGGAGCAGTTCCGCCCCGGTGACCTGCCCGACGATTTCGACGCCGGGCCAGGCGCAGGCACCCCAGACGTGGTCCCAGTGGTGGTGGGTGTAGACCAGCCACCTGGCCGGGGGCAGCCCGGCGGCCCGCATCGCCGCCTGGACCTCCCGGGCGTGCCCGGGGCTGTGCCCGGCGTCGACGACGACGCTGCCCCGCTCGTCGGCGACGACCGTCACCGCGGCCTGGACGTTGCCCGGGTCCGGGTCGCCCGGCGAGATCCAGACCCGGCCGGCGAGCTGCCGGATGATGCTGCCGTCGATGATCGCGACACCTCCGGGGACGGGTCCGGGGGCGGACCGGGTGGCTTGGCCCACACCCTAGCCGTCTCCTCCGGCGGCCGGGGATACCGTACGGCGTACCAGGTGGAAGGGGCGACGACCGTGATCACCCGTACCGATGTGCAGGAGGCGGCGGCCCGGATCGCCGGACACGTCCGGACGACCCCGGTGGCCCGGGTCGAACCCGACCTCGCCGGACCGGCCGGAGCGCTCTGGCTGAAGCTGGAGTTCCTGCAACACTCGGGTTCGTTCAAGGCGCGGGGCGCGTTCAACCGGGTGCTGGCCGCCGCCGAGCGCGGCGAACTGCCGGCCGCCGGGGTGGTCGCGGCCTCCGGCGGCAACGCGGGCGCCGCCGTCGCGTACGCGGCGAGGTCCCTCGGCGTGCCGGCCGAGGTGTACGTGCCGACCGCCGCCCCCGCCGTCAAGGTCGGCAAGCTCCGCCAGCTCGGCGCCACCGTGGTGCGGCACGGTGCCGAGTACGCCGAGGCGTACGACGCCGCGGTCAAGCGGGCCGCCGACACCGGGGCACTGTTTTGCCACGCCTACGACCAGCCGGAGATCTGTGCCGGCCAGGGCACCCTGGCGCTGGAACTGCTGGAGCAGGCGGGCGAGTTGGACACCGTGCTGGTGGCGGTCGGCGGCGGCGGGCTGATGGCCGGGGTGGCCGCCGCACTGGACGGTCGGGCCGGGGTGGTGGCGGTCGAGCCGGAGGGCACCTCGGCGCTGCACGCCGCGCTGGCGGCGGGCGGGCCGGTCGACGTACCGGTCGCCGGGGTGGCCGCCGACGCGCTCGGCGCCCGCCGGGTCGGCTCGATCGCCTACGAGGTGGCGGTCCGGGCCGGGGTACGCAGCCTGCTGGTCACCGACGCGCAGGTCGTGCAGGCGCGGCGGCTGCTCTGGAGCCACTACCGGATCGCCGTCGAGCACGGCACCGCCGCCGCGATGGCCGCGCTCGTCTGCGGGGCGTACCGGCCGGCCGCCGGGGAGCGGTTGGCCGTCCTGCTCTGCGGGGCGAACACCGACCCCGCCGACCTGGCCGGTTGACTCCGGCCCCGCGCGCCCGCCGCTATCGCACCACCCGCAGGGCGGCGCGGCGCCGGTCGTACCGGCCGGGCCAGTCCGCCTCCGGGCCGAGCAGGGCGGCGAGCCTGGCCGCGTCCCGCTGTGCCTGCCCCGCGCAGCAGTTGTTCAGCAGGACGTGCAGTTCGTCGGTCTCGGCGGCGAGGTCGCGCAGCCGGTCCGCCCAGTCGGCGAGTTCGTCGTCGCCGTAGGCGTACCGGAACCGGTCCTCCTTGCTTCCGGTGGTCCACTCCGGACTGCGTCCGTGGAAGCGCATCACCGCCGGCTCGGCGGTGGCGAGCAGCAGCGGCGGGACCGAGGACTCGTGACCCTGCGGCATGTCGACGCTGACCATGCTGATGTCGTGCCGGGCGAGGAAGCCGACGGTGTCCGGGGCGTTGTCGCCGTCGAACCAGGACGCGTTGCGCAGCTCGACCGCGACCCGCCAGGGCCGGCAGCGCTCGACGGCGTCGAGGATCCGCCGCTTCGCGTTCTCGCCGTGCGCCAGCCAGGGCGGAAACTGGAAGAGCAGTACGCCGAGCTTGCCGGCTCCGGCGATCGGCTCGACGGCCTGCCGGAACCGCTGCCACAGCTCGTCGTAGGTCGACGACGGCAGGTCGCGGCGGCGTACCCGACCGGTGTCCCGGCCGTCCGGCCGCAGGTCCCGGGGCAGCGCCGCCAGCTCCGCCCCGTGCCCGGTGAAGAGGCCGAACGCCTTCACGTTGAAGGTGAAGTCCGGCGGCGTACGGTCCGCCCAGGCCGAGGTCGTCTCCGGCGCCGGTACGGCGTAGTAGGTGGTGTCCACTTCGACCAGACCGAACCGCTCGGCGTAGTAGGCCAGTCGCCCGGCCGGGGTGTTGGCCGAGCGGGGGTACCAGCCGGACGCGAGCAGTGACCGGTCCGCCCAGGAGGAGGTGCCCACCTTTATCTCGCCCATGTCCACAGTCTCTCCCCACCGGCCACGGTGGTCGAAACCTACCGAGGTGGCACAGATCGGAGAAGTACTCGATCGTGGGCGCCCGGATCGCCTGCTACCGTCCGGGGCGATGCCCGACCTGTACGCCCCGGACGGCACCCGGCTGGCGCTGCACGACCTCGGCGGCGGCGGCACGCCGGTGCTGCTCCTGCCCGGTCTCTGCGGTCACGCCGGGGAGTGGTCCGCCACCGCCGCCTGGCTCGGCGCGACGCACCACGTGCACGCCCTCGACCCGCGCGGCCACGGCGAAAGTGCGCGGCGCCCCGCCGACGTCTCCCGGGACGCCCACGTCGCGGACGTCGCGGCGGCACTGACGGTCACCGGCCCGGCCGTGCTGATCGGTCAGTCGTTGGGTGGGCACACCGCGTTCCTCGTCGCCGCGCGCCATCCCGACCTGGTGACCCGGCTGGTGCTGGTGGAGGCGGGTCCGCAGGGACCGGATGCCGGCACCCCGGAGCAAATCGGGCGCTGGCTGGACGGCTGGCCGACGCCGTTCCCGGACCGGGCCACCGCCGCCCGGTACCTCGGCGGCGGCCCGGTCGGGGACGCCTGGGCGAGCGGTCTGCGGCACCGGGGCGACGGGTGGTACCCGGCCTTCGACCGGGACGTCATGGTCGCGACGGTCGCCGCCGCCGTCGGGCCGCGCTGGGACGAGTTCGCCCGACTCGACCGCCCGACGCTGGTGGTACGCGGTGGTCGCGGCTGGCTGGACCGGCACGAGTACGACCGGATGGCCCGGCACCGGGCGGTCAGCGCGGTGGAGATTGCCGAGGCCGGGCACGACCTGCACCTGGAGAGCCCGGACCGGTGGCGGGAGGTGCTCGCCGACTTCCTCGGCCCCGGGCCCCGGCGGAGCTGACCCCGCCCGGCCCGGCCTCGCCGGACGGCACCGCCGACGGCACGCCGGACGGCGCTACCGGGACAATGCCGAACGGCATTACCGAAACTGACAGTTCCGACAAATCATATGCTGGTGCGGTGACGACCAGCGGCTCCCCGGACGGCCACCGCCGGGCACACACCGGTCGGCGCCGCAACGAGGAGGCCCGGCAGGCGATCCTCGACGCGGCGCTCCGGCTGCTCACCACCCCGCGCGACGGCGGGCTGACCGTCGACCTCATCGCCCACGAGGCCGGGGTCGGCAAGCAGACGATCTACCGATGGTGGCAGTCGAAGGGCGGGGTCCTGCTGGAGGCGCTGACCGACTGGAGCGACTCGCTGGTGCCGGTCCCGGACACCGGATCGCTCCGGGAGGATCTCTGCACCTACCTGGCGCACACGTTCCGCCGGGCGGGCGAGCCGGCGACGGCGGCGGTGCTGCGTACCCTGGCCGCCGAGGCGGCCCGCGACCCGGGCACCGCCGAGCTGTTCCGGCAGTTCACCCAGACCCGCCGGGACGCGCTGCACGCCATCGTCCGGCGGGGCCGCGAGCGCGACGAACTCGGCCCGGAGCTGGACCTCGAACTCCTGGTCGACCAGGCGTACGGGCTGTTCTGGTATCGCTTCCTGCTCGGGCACGGGCCGCTGAACCAGGAGACCGCCGACCGGCTGACCGATGTCCTCATCCGCTGACCGCGCCGGTACCTCGTCCGGCCGGTCGGCGGCGTGTCATGCTGGCCCGTCGGGTGCCTCCGGCTGCGATGCTCGGGCGGAGCCCCCGCCGACCGTCCCGACGAGGAAGGCCAGCAGTCGAGCCGATGAGTTCCGAACACGCCCACAGCCACCTGCCCGGCCCCGGCCGGCCGACCAGCCGGGCCGCGCGCCGGCTGAGTCTGGCCCTGCTGATCCCGGTGGCGGTCCTCACCCTGGTGTCGATGGCGCTGCTCTGGCCCCGGGACACTCCGACGCCCGGTCCGGCCGACGGGCCGATCCGGGTACTCGGCACGGTCGTCGCCGTCGAGTCGGCCCCGTGTCCCGCGCCGGCGGGCGGGGAGGAGCTGCCGGCCGGCGCGCCGACCGACTGCGGCACGGTCACGGTCGACCTGACCGAGGGGGTCGGCGCCGGCCAGCGGGTCAGCACCGAGGTACCGTCCGGGCCCGGCGCGATCCGGGTGGCCGCCGGGGACGAGGTGGCGCTGCTCTACCTGGAGGAGAGCCCGGATCGGCAGTACTCGATCATCGACCACCAGCGCTCCACCCAGCTGTGGCTGCTCGGCGCGGTCTTCGCGCTCGCCGTCCTCGCCTTCGGCCGCTGGCGCGGCCTGAGCGCCCTGGCCGGGCTCGCCGTCACCTTCGCGGTGCTGCTGATGTTCATCGTGCCGGCCATCCTCGACGGGCGTTCACCGGTGCTGGTCGCCATCGTCGGCGCCGCCGCGATCATGCTCACCGTGCTGTACCTGACGCACGGGTTCAGCATGACCACCACGGTCGCGGTGGCCGGCACCCTGGTCAGCCTGACCATCACCGCGGCGCTCTCCGCGATCGCCACCGCCGCCGCCCACCTCTCCGGGATCGCCGACGAGACCTCCAACTACCTCTCCATCACCCAGGGTGAGGTCAACATGCGCGGCCTGCTGCTCGCCGGCATCGTGATCGGCTCCCTCGGGGTGCTCGACGACGTCACCGTCACCCAGTCGGCCACGGTCAGCGAACTCGCCCTGGCCAACCCCGGCTACGGGTTCCGGCGGCTCTACTCGGCCGCCACCCGGATCGGCCGGGCACACATCGCATCCGTGATCAACACGATCGTGCTGGCGTACGCCGGCGCCTCCCTGCCGCTGATGCTGCTCTTCGCCGCCGACACCGCCACCCCGGTCGGCGAGCTGCTGACCAGTCAACTGATCGCCCAGGAGCTGGTACGCAGCGCGGTCGGCACCATCGGGTTGATCGCCGCCGTACCGATCACCACCGCGCTGGCGGCCCTGCTCGCCGCCCGGCGCGGCGCCGAGGCGGGGGCGGGGCCGGCGGCTCCCACCGCGGCCACGCCCACTCCGGGCACGGCTCCGGCCCCTCCCGATTCCGGCGCGGCCTCTCCGGCACCGGCGGCGCGGCGCGGCCGGCTCGGCGAGCCTCCGGCGGCACCGGCACCGGCACCGGCACCGGCACCCGCACCGGCACCCGCACCGGGCGGATCCGGACCGTTGACCAGGGGCGGGGACGACACGCCGGAGGCCGATCCCTGGATGGCCTTCGTCGACCGCCACCCGGACCGGAAGCGGTAGCCGGGGAGTCAGGGCCCAGGACGGGCGCCATCCCGCCGGCTCCGCGCAGCCGCAGGGCCGGTTATGGACGCCAGGACGATGGCGTCGGGACCGCCCGTCGTGCCACCGTCGTGCTCAGCCGGGTCCGTCCACTGCGGACGGCGGTCTGGCGGAGGGAGCGGGCATGCTTCGCGCGGTCACGGCACGGCACCGGCCCGGACGGGCGCGCGGGCGGCAGGGCGGCTCCGGACGGCTGGCCCGTACGGCGGTGGTCGGGCTGGTCGCCGCGCTCGCTGTACCGCTCGGCGGCGCGACCGCGCAGGCCGGCGCCGTACGACCGGACGCGCCGGCTCCGGCACCCGCCCCGGCCGGCCGGATCGCGGCCGACCCGATCGCGCACGACCCGACCGTGCTCAAGCAGGGCCGGTACTACTACAGCGTCATCACCGGCGACGCCGCCACCCGCAGCTACCTGCCGATCAAGCGCTCGGCCGACCTGCTGCACTGGACCGAACTCGGCACCGTCTTCGGCACCCCGCCGGCCTGGGTCGTCGCGGAGCTGGGCGTGACCCCGGCCGACTTCTGGGCCCCCGACCTCAGCTACTTCGACGGCGCCTACCACCTCTACTACGCCGCCTCGTCGTTCGGCACCAACAACTCGGTCATCGGGCTGGCCACCAGCCGGACGCTCGACCCGGCCAGCCCGGCGTACGGCTGGGTCGACCACGGCATGGTGATGCGCTCGTCCGGCACCGACACCTTCAACGCGATCGATCCGGACGTGGTCTTCGACGCCGACGGCCAGCCCTGGCTGTCGTTCGGCTCGTTCTGGGACGGCCTGCGGATCCGCCGGCTCGACCGGAGCACCGGCATGCCGGCCGACGGGACACTGCACCACATCGCCTCCCGGGGCGGCGCCTCGATCGAGGGTCCGGCGATCGTCCGCCGGGGCGGCTACTACTACCTCTTCGCCAGCCTCGACTTCTGCTGCCGGGGCGTCAACGCCGACTACCGCACCGTGGTCGGCCGCTCCCGCCAGCTCACCGGCCCCTACCTGGACCGGGACGGGGTGCCGCTGCTCGCCGGTGGCGGCACCGACCTGCTGCGCGGCTACAACGAGTTCCGGGGCACCGGCGGCGGGGACGTCTTCGCCGGCCCGGGTGGCGACTGGTTCGCCCACCACTACTACGACACCACGGACGCCGGAGCGCCGAAGCTCTCGGTGCGCCCGGTGAGCTGGGCCGACGGGTGGCCCCGGCTCGGCGACCCGCGGTCCGGCAGCATCCGGGTCGGCCACGGCAGCGCCTGGTTCCACCTGGTCAACCGGGCCAGCGGCGCCGCGGTGGGCGTACCGGACTGTGGGTACGAGGGCGCCGACGTCCGGATCGTCGAGCCGTCCGCCGGTACCTGCCAGCAGTGGCGACCGGAGTACCGCGGCGACGGACAGGTGAGCCTGCTGCACCGGTCGAGCAACAAGGTCGCCGAGATCGCCGGCTGCGTGAACGCCGACGGTGCCCGGGTCGCCCTCTGGGGTTGGCTCGACAACGACTGCCAGCGGTTCCGGCTGCTGCCGACCACCGACGGCTGGTCGCGGATCGAGAGCCGGCTGGCCGGGCGGGTGCTGGAGGCGGCCGGCTGCGGCGGTGTCGGTACCCCGGTGCGGGTCTGGACCTGGCTGGACAACCCCTGCCAGCAGTTCCGCCTCGAACCGGCCGGCGAGGTGCTGATCGCGGACGCGGCCGGGCAGCGCGTCTGGGGCGTACCCGGGTGTGCCTGGCGGCCCGGCCCGGTGGTGGCGGACCGGCCCCGGGCCGGCGGCTGCCAGCTCTGGCGCTTCGTGCCCGCCGGGGAAGGCTACTTCCGGATCGTCAACCGGGGCGCGGACCGGCCGCTGGCCGCGACCATCGGCCGGGACGGCGGGGTACGCCTCGGGCTCGGTCCCCGCGACGGCGCCGGCCCGGCCGGGCGGTGGCGGATCGAGGCGGTCGACGGCGAGGGCTACCGTCTGGTCAACGCCGCCGGGGTCGTCGCGGCCCTGCCCGGTGCGCCGGACCGGGTGCTGCTGCTGACCCCGTGAGCGGCACCGTCAGCCGGAGGGTGACCGGTTGGCGTCGACGGCGGCCCGGACGAACTCCCGGACCCGGGCGGTGGTGTTGGTGGCCAGCCAGATCGGGCCGCGTTCGATGGGTGGCGCGTCGGAGATCGGCACGTACGCGAGGTCGGGGCGGGGATAGTAGCGCCGGCTGTGCTCGCCGACCGGCAGGACGCCCCGGCCGAGCGCGACCAGCGAGAGCATCTCGGAGAAGCTCTTCCCGACCGGCCCCCTCGGCACCGGCCGGCCCGACGGGGTCTGCTCGGGGGTGCGGTCGCGCTTGAACTGGGCGGAGGTGACCGCCGGATACTGCACCACCGGATGGTCGGCGAGGACCTCCAGGGAGACCGACGTCGCGCCGGCCAGCGGATGGTCGGCGGCGACCGCGAGGACCCGCCCCTCGCGCAGCAGCGCCGGCCCGTTCACCATGCCGTCGAACGGGTACGAGGCGATCAGCACGTCCACCGAGCCGTCCAGCAGGCTCGACCGGGTGTTCGCGAGCTGCGCCTCGTGCACCTCGACCTCGCACTCGGGATGGCGCTCGGCGAAGAGGTTGACCGCCCTGAGCAGCAGCGGCGCCGTCCCCTCACCCAGGAACGCCACCCGGAGCCGCCCGCTGACGCTGCGGCCGGCGTCGACGGCCCGGCGTACGGCGTCGTCGATCCCGGCGACCAGCGGGGTGAGGTCGGCGGCCAGCTGCCGCCCGATCGGGGTCAGCCGGACGACCCGACTGGTGCGCTCGAACAGCGGCGCGCCGATCCGGCGTTCGAGCTTCTTCACCACGTGGCTGATCCGCCCGGTGGTGACCCGGAGCCGCTCGGCGGTACGGCCGAAGTGCAGCTCCTCGGCGAGGGTCAGAAAGGTCTCGATCTCGTGTCGTTCCAGCACGTCGGCGCCCATCGTTGAATCTGACTCAACGATCGTAGCCCGATCGCGGCTTGGTGCCGGTCGTCGCACGGCGGATCGTAAGAGGCGTCACCAACCGGGCCGGATATCCGGCCAGCACGCCGGGGCAGCGCGAACCGGTGTGGTCCGACAGGAGGAACATGGGCACCACCGAGATCACCGACTACCTGCGCGGCCTCGACGCGCCGCTGCGGGAGACCGGCGAGAAGCTCCGGCCGATCGTCGACGCGGCACTGCCGGAGGCGACCGCCGGGATGTGGCACGGCCACCCGACCTGGAGCCTGGGCGACCGGCCGGGGCAGCGGCCGGTCTGCCTGGTCAAGGCGTACCGGTCGTACCTGACGTTCGGGGTGTGGCGGGGACAGGAGCTGGCCGACCCGTCCGGGCGACTCGTCCCGGGCGCCCGCCAGATGGCAGCGGTGAAACTGCACTCGGTCGACGAGATCGACCCGGCGCTCTTCACCGGCTGGCTGCGCCGGGCCGGCGAGTTGGAGACGAGGTGACGACGGTGCGGGTGAAGGCGTTCGACCATCTCGTACTCACCGTGCAGGACGTGGAACGGGCCCTGGATTTCTACTGCGGGACCCTCGGCCTGGCACCGGTCCGGGTGGACGAGTGGCGGGCCGGCAGGGTGCCGTTCCCCTCCGCCCGGGTCACCCCCGAGACGATCATCGATCTGGTGCAGGGCCGACGGGGTGAGTCGAACGTCGACCACATCTGCCTGGTCGTGGAGCCGCTGGACTGGGCCGAGGTGATCGCGTCGGACGTCTTCACCGTCCTGGAGGGTCCGGTCGGCCGGTTCGGGGCGCGCGGGGAGGCAACCTCGATCTACGTCTCCGACCCCGACGGCAACACCGTCGAGTTGCGCTGGTACCCGCAGGACCGCGCGGGATAGCGCCGGCACGCCCGGTCGGCCAGCCGGCTGCTCCGAGGGGCGGGCCGGCGGCCGGACCGGTCGACCGGGCGTGCCGGAACGACCGCGTGGGTCAGCACCGATAGCGATATTCTTGGATGCGTTGAGTCCCGCGACCGGCGGTACGCCGAGCGCGTCCACCCGCACCGAGGCGGCGATCTCATGGCCAACCTGCTCGACCGGATCGACCGGGCCACGTCCGGTCTCTGTCCCTGCGGCGCCGCACCCGCCGACGGCTCGGCGTACTGCTCGGACGACTGCCGACCCAGCCACGTCGGCGACGACACCGACACCCGGGAGACCGGCCACCTGGCCACGCCGATGCGGTGGCGCCCCGACCTGGTCACCGCCGGTGACGACGAGGACCTGGCCGGCCCGCGCACCGAGACCTGGTACGAGGGCCCGTACCGGGCGCAGATCTTCGAGCGGGTCAGCCGGCCCGACAGCTGGCACCTGCGGCTGGACGACGGGCACCGGTACGTGGGCCGCGACCTCGACGACCCGGTCGAGATCCGATCGGGGCCGCCGCCCGAGCAGTTGGTCGGACGGATCCGGGAGATCTGGCGACGGCTGGAACGGGAACTGAGCGACCCCCGCCGCGCCACGCCGTACACCGGGCCGTGGCAGGCCGCCTTTCCCGGCCGGGGCGGGGCGTCCCCGCCGCCCCGGGCCATCGGGCCGGCCCGACTCGGCGGTGCCCCGAGCCAGGCGTGGCAGCGGCTGTGCCGGCACTGCGACCGGCACGGCGTACCCCTGGACGGGCGGCGCGACGGCGCACCCTGCCAACTCTGTCCGCACTGCCGGACGCCGTTCCCGGGGCCGGTGCTGATCCCGACGCTCCAGTCCCACGGCCGGCACACCGTACTCAAGCTGAGCTACCTCGCCAACGGCGAGTACTTCACCCGCAGCGCCTTCGTGGCCGGGCGCGACATGCTGACCGCCGAGGATCCGGCGGAGTTCCTGCAGTCCGCCTGGGACCGGCTCGAGACGTTCCTGCTGGACCAGATTCCCCGGTCCCGGACGGGCCCCGGCCACCTCGACGGGGTGGCCGGGGCGGCCGGCGACCCGGCCGTCGAATAGCGCGGGTACGGCCAGGATCACCGGCCGCGCACCGCTCCACTGCGGACGGCGCGGGCGGCGGCGGGCGGTCGCCGGTCTCCGACCGTTGCCGGGGGCGGGACGGTGGGTCGGCGGATCGGGTCGGCCCGACCGGCCGGTCGGCCCTGGTTGTCGACGGTTTTCGCGTCACTCGCAAATATTTACATGATCTTTTCGGGGTCAAACGCGGTACGGTCCTTACTACCGCGGCGTGCACGCGCCCCGACGCACGTCGCCACCACCTGGGGCATCGTGCACGGAGGACATACGCATGACCTATCGGTCGGATCGCACACCAGGCAGGAGACGCCGGATCGTCGGCGTGGCGGCGGCAGCCGTACTCCTCGTCTCCCTGCTGCCGGGATCGGCGTCGGGCCAGGAACCCGCGCCGGACCCACGGATCGGCCTCGGCGCGGGATGGCTGGACGCGCAGAGCGCGAGCAGCAACCTCGAACTGCTGGCCCACCTCGACAAGCCGGCCGGCTTCGTCAACCCGGCCAACCCGGGTGACTTCGGCTACGCCGGATCGGATCTCGCCTTCGGCGGCGACCACGCGTTCATCGGCAACTTCAACGGCTTCAACATCTACGACATCTCCCGGCCGGCCAACCCGGCGCTGGTCACCAGCGTGGTGTGTCCGGGTGGACAGGGCGACCTCAGCGTCCACGGCGATCTGCTCTTCATGTCGGTCGAGGAGACCCGGGGCCGGCTCGACTGCGGTACGGACCCGGCGGCCGGCACCCGCTTCCAGGGCGTACGCGTCTTCGACATCAGTGACGTGACGAACCCGGTGCAGGTCGCGGCGGTGCAGACCTGTCGCGGCTCGCACACGCACACCCTGGTGACCGACCCGGACGACAGCGCGAACGTCTACGTGTACGTTTCCGGCACCGCCGGCGTCCGTCCGGAGAGCACGATGGCCGGCTGCAACAACACCCCGGCGGCCGGCGACAACCCGGCACGCTGGCGGATCGACGTCATCAAGGTCCCGGTGGCCGCCCCCGAGCAGGCCGCGATCGTCAGCGGTCCCCGGCTCTTCGCGAACCCGCAGACCGGTGCGGTCGACGGGTTGCAGAACACCCCGCCGGCCCCGACCCACCCGTCGGGCAGCGGCTGGAGCCCGTCGCCGGTCACCGACGCCTGCCACGACATCACCGCCTATCCGGAACTCGGCCTGGCGGCGGGCGCCTGTGAGGGCAACGGCATCCTGATCGACATCTCCGACCCGGTCAACCCGGTACGGATCGACGAGGTCTCCGACCCGAACTTCGCGTACTGGCACTCCGCGACGCTCAGCAACGACGGCAAGAAGGTCGTCTTCACCGACGAGTGGGGCGGCGGTACCGGTGCCCGGTGCCGGACGACCGACCAGCCGCAGTGGGGCGCCAACGCGATCTTCGACATCGTGGACGGGAAGATGCGGTTCGCCAGCTACTACAAGCTGCCGGTGCCGCAGACGCTCCAGGAGAACTGCGTCGCGCACAACGGCTCGCTGATCCCGGTGCCGGGGCGGGACATCCTGGCCCAGGCGTGGTACCAGGGCGGCATCTCGCTGCTCGACTTCACCGACTCGGCCAACCCGCGCGAGATCGGGTACTTCGACCGGGGGCCGATCAGCCCCACCAGCATCATGCTCGGCGGTTTCTGGTCGGCGTACTGGTACAACGGTCAGGTCTACGGCAGCGAGATCGCCCGCGGCTTCGACGTCTTCGGCCTCAAGCCCAGCAGGGACCTGAGCGCCGCGGAGATCTCCGCTGCCCGCGAGGTGCGGCTGCCGGAGTTCAACGCGCAGCACCAGACCAGGACCACCTGGACGCCGAGCTTCGCGGTGGCCCGGGCCCGTTTCGACCAGTTGGCCCGGACCTGCACCTCGACCATCAGCAAGCGGCACAACGGACCGCTGACGGTCACCGGCGTCACCTGCCTGACCGGGGCGACCGTCTCCGGCCCGGTCACGGTCCGCCCGGGTGCCTCGCTGCTCGCGCTCGACTCGTCGATCTCCGGTCCGGTGTCGGCGGCGAACGCGGCCGCCGTGCACCTCTACGGGAGCACGGTGCGCGGGCCGGTGAGCATCACCGGTACGAAGGGCAGCGCCGCCATCGTGCGGACGGAGATCTCCGGGCCGGTGGTACTGACCTCGAACCGTACCGGGACGGTCGAGCCGATCGTCGCGGACAGCACCGTACGCGGTCCGCTGAGCTGCACCGGCAACTCTCCGGCGCCGATCAACCTCGGTGCGGCCAACACGGTCAAGGGGCCGGTCGCCGGCCAGTGCGCCAGTCTTGACTGATCCACGGTAGGCACCGCTGACAGGGCGTGTCCGGTCGGAGTTCCGGCCGGGCACGCCCTCGGCACGTCTCGAGGGCGGTGCTGGGGCTACGAGGCCGGCGGTGGTCCTCCCGGGTACCCGTGCCGGACCGCCTGGTCGGCACCGGGCCGGCCGGGCGTCGCCGCCGGTGGCCTCAGCCGGGCAGCTTGGCCAGCAGTTCCCGAAGGCTCCTGATCTCGATCGCCTGGTCGGCGTTGACCTCGCGGGCGAAGCGGTCGGTCGCCGGCTCCAGCCCACCGCCGGCCGCGTAGAGCTGCTGCACCATCGTCAGCGCCCCGTTGTGGTGGCGGATCATGAAGTCGAGGAAGAGCCGGTCGAACTCCCGGCCCCGGGCCTGCCGCAACTGGCTCATCTGCTCGGGGGTGAGCATGCCCGGCATCAGCGCGTCGTGCCCGGCGTGGTGGGTGTGCGGGCCGGGGACCTGCGCGCCACGTTCGGTCAGCCACCGCTCCATCTGCGCGGTCTCGTCCCGCTGCGAGGTCTGGATTCGGCCGGCGAGCAGCGACACCTCGGGGCTCTCGGCGCGGTCGGGGACCAGGGCGGTCATCTCCAGTGCCTGCGCGTGATGCGCGATCATCCGCTGCATGAACTGGACGTCGGCCTCGGTGTGTGCCGGCGGCGGTGGCAACTTGGACTGCTCGGCCGGCGAGAGGGCACGGCCGGTCTGGCCCGGCGCTCCGGGTTGGACGACCCGGGCGGTGGCGGCCGGCTCGGCGGGCCGGTCCTCGGTGAACCGGAGCACGGCGAACAGCCCCGCACCGAGGGCGAGCAGCGCGGCCGGCACGGCGATCAGGATACGGCGACGGGTCGAGAACACTATTTGATCACCGTAGCCGAACTCGCCTCCGGCGGCGAGACCAGGCCGGACGGGCCCGGCCGACCGGATGGCGGTACCTGACCGTCGACCGCCCGCGCCCCGTCACCCTGCCGGTCGGCTCGGTCGAGGCGGCGGGACCATAAGTTTCCATTATCTCTGGTTCAAGAAACCCGCATTTCCGCCTGCTGGGTTTGGCCGGGCGACGGAGCGGTCCCTACGGTGTGCGTGCGGCGTAGAGACGGCCCACGCGGCACCGGCCTCGACCTCCGGGCGTTGTCGGGTCGCCAGCGATCAAAGGCGGTCGTCCTGCACGGCAGCCGGAACCCCCACCGGTCCGAGCCGCAGCGCATAGTTTCAGGAGGTTTCATACATATGCGACGGTCGCACCGCGGTCGCGCCTCCACCGGTTCGGGCCAGCGCCGCCGCCTCCTCGCCGTGGCCGCCGCTCTCGCCGTGTTCGGTGGCCTGGTCGGTGTCACACAGATCTCCAACGCGGAGACCCAGCAAGCGGCCCCCGGCTGCGAGCCCGGTTCGCCGCCGCCGTCTGCCGGCGCGTCCGAGAGTCCCGGCGCGGGCGGGAACGACGCGACCGCCGAGGCGTCGCCGCCGGCGTCCGCCGAGAAGTGTCCGACGTCGACCGCCCCGGCCACGCCTTCGGGTACCCCTGGCGGGGCCAGCCCGGGCGGCGGCCTGAACGCCCTGGGCGACGACTGCGAGGCGAGCGACCTGCCCGCGCACACCGGCTTCCAGGACGGTGGCCGCTGCGTGGCGACCGCCTTCGGCGAGGTGGGCAGCGCAGAGCAGAACCCGACCCTGCTGATCACCCAGGCGCCCCGGACGGTACGGGCGGGAGAGCCGTTCCGGCTCGTGGTGAGCACCCGCAACCTCGTCCGGGACCGGTTCCTGCCGGCCGGCCGGGGTGGCTACTACCTGGAATCCTCGCTGCTCACCGAGGAGGGTCTGGTCCGGGGTCACTTCCACACCGCGTGCCGGATGCTCACCAGCACCAGCGAGGCGGTCGACCCGGCTCCGGTGCCGGCGTTCTTCGTCGCGACGGAGGACGGCAAGGGCAGCGACGATCCGGACTCGGTGATCATCGAGGTGCCGGGGCTGCCCACCGCCGGCCTCGCCCAGTGCTCGTCGTGGGCCGGTGACGGTTCACACCGGATTCCGATGATGGTGCGCGCCAACCAGATCCCCGCGCTCGACTCGGTACGCATTCTGGTGCGGCCGCCCGCCGAGGAGCCGCCGGCCGAGGAGCCCGGTAACGAGGAGCCGCCGCCCGCTGAGGAGCCCGGTAACGAGGAGCCGCCGGCGGAGGAGCCCGGCGGGGAGCAGCCGCCGGCCGACGACCCCGGCGGCGAGCAGCCGGCCGGCGGCAACCCTGGCGGGGAGCAGCCTCCGGCCGACGACCCCGGCAACGAGGAGCCGCCCGCCGACCAGCCTGGCGACGAGGAGCCGCCCGCCGGAAACCCCGGTGGTCAGCAGCCACCGGCCGGGCAGCCCGGCGACGACTCCCCCGAGCAGGAGCCGGGCCAGGACGAGCAGCCGGGCAACGGGCAGGGACCGGCCGGACAGAAGCCGGCCCCGCAGAAGCCGGCAGCCGGCGCGGCCAAGCCCACCACTCCGGCCACCGAGTCGGCGGCCGAGGAGTCGCCGGCCGGCGGGGCGAACGCCGCCCAGGCCCCACCGCCCGCACAGGACAACGCCGAGAAGGCGGCGTCCGGCGGTGGCGGCGGTCTGGCACTCACCGGTACGAACACCATCGCCTTCATCGGGGTCGGCGTGGCGTTGCTGATCGCCGGTATGGCCTTCCTCTACCTGAGCCGCCGACGTCGGACGGTACGTCGCTGAGCCTGGTCAGCGGCACGGTACGAGTCGACAGGGCAGGTGCGGTCCCGGCGGGGCCGCACCTGCCCTCGTCCGTACCGGGGCAGGCATGCCAGTTGGTCGAACCGCCATGCGGGTCCGCGGGGTGCGCCTGGGCGTTGTCTCGGCTCTGGTGCCCGTGGGGTCGACCCTGCTGATCCGGAACGCCGACGGGAACATCACCGCCTATCTCGTCGGCGGTGCGCCTCTGCTGCTGATTCGCGCGGCGCAGGCCCGAGTTGCACGGGCGGGCGAGAGCCGCGCCCGGTCGAAATAGGGTGCTTGATGATCCCGACGCCTGCCAGGCTGCACGGCGTGGACGTTCGTCTTGAGCCTTGGTCGGAATCCGCGCTCGACCTCCTGCGCCGGATCAACACTCCGCAGATGCGTCGACACGTCGGCGGTCCCGAGCCGGAGGAACAACTGCTAGCCCGGCACCGCCGATACCTCGCCATGCCGGCAACCGGCCGCGGCTGCATGTTCGCCGTACTGCTCGGCGACGAGATGGTCGGCAGTATCGCCTACCACCAGCGTGACTGGCAGGGCGAGCAGATCTACGAGACCGGCTGGAACGTCCTACCGCCCTACCAGGGCCGAGGCATCGCCACCGCAGCCGGTGCCGCCCTGATCACCATCGTCCGCGTGGCTGCCCGCCATCCCGACGCACCCCACAGCCTGCACGCGTTCCCCTCCGTCGAGAACGCCCCCTCCAACGCACTCTGCCACCGCCTTGGCTTCACCCTCCTCGGCCCCTGCAACTTCGAGTACCCGCCGGGCAGCGGCTCCGTGATGCGCAGCAACGACTGGCATATCGACCTCGCCAACTCCGGCCGGCCGCCCTCACGACGCGGCGCGACCGACGATGACTTCGACCCAGGCCCTAGATAGCCAGGCAGATCTCCGTGCGCAGGGCCGGGGCGCCGTCGACCGGGGCCGGGTCCTCGGCCGTCGGCGCCACGCCGCCCGCGGCAATCCGGTCGAGGGTACCCAGACCGAGTGGCCGCACGCTGCCGAAGATCGTGTAGTTCGGTCGCAGCGCCGAGTCGGCAAAGACCAGGAAGAACTGGCTGCCGTTGGTGTCCGGCCCGGCGTTGGCCATCGCCAGCACTCCGCGGGCGTAGACCTTCCGCTCGCCGGTCGGGTCGGTGGGCGCGGGCGGCAGGTCCGTCGGCAGTTCGTCCTGGTACCGGTATCCGGGGCCGCCCGAACCCGTACCCGAGGGGTCGCCGCACTGCAACACCTTCAGCGTGGGGTAGGTGGTGAGCCGGTGGCAGATGGTCCGGTTGTAGAACCTGTGCCGTACCAGGTGCAGGAAGCTCTGCACGGTGCATGGCGCCTGCGCACGGTCGAGGGTCAGCGGGATGAGGCCGAGGTTGGTGATCAGAGTGGTCGTCACCGTGCCACGGTCGGGCGTGTGCCGGGGATCGCGCGGCAGCGGCACCGGTCGTGCCGCCGGTTCGTCCGGAGTCTCGGTGTACTGGCAGGGCCCCTTCGTCACCTCCGGCGACGCGGCGGCGGCATGTGCCGGAGCGGCGCCAGCGCCGAGCAGCAGGCCGGCAGCGAGCACCGTGACAGCGATCCGGTGTGGCACCACGTTGTCCTCCGTCGACAGGCGGGAGTTCCCCCACACGGTCTAACGGACATCGATGCACTCGTCAAGCGGACAGGGGATCACCTGGTGTCGTTCCCTCGGAGGCTGACGTGGAACTGCTGGGTCCGGGTGTGGTGTCAACGGTGTTCCAGCGGGTGTCGCCGGCTGGGCGGCGTCGGGCGCTGGCGTGCAGGTGTCCCCTACGACGGCGAGGATGTAGATGACAGCGGCAGCCACCAGGTTGGCGGTGACGTTGCCAGCAACGTCGCGGGTGAACGGCTCCGGTCGCGGCGCTGTTCGGCCACGGGTTCGGGATGACGGCCGCGGTCCAGTCTGGCGACGCCCTGACTCCGGCTGGTGCTCTCCGCCGCTGCCAGCACTGCCACCGTCCGATCCGGAAGGGTCCGAGTCACGACGACGGGGGCTGCCGGCGATACCACAGTCCCGCCAGGAACGCCGCCACGGCGCCGAACACGGCAGAGCCGACACCGCCTGCGAGCCGGACCTCTCCGGTACCGGCCCAGGAAGCGATCAGCGCCACCGTGGCGAGCACGGCGCACACGATCGCCACAGCCAGCAGGGCTCGCCCCGACGCAGCACCTGTCGAATCTCTTCGGCGTCGCGGTCCCGTGGCGACCACAGCGGGCGCCGGTCCGTGCCGTACCCATAGCGCGGCGCATCCATGACCGTCACCGTACCGGCACCCCCCGTAGCGGCGTCTAGTCGGCGGAGGAGTACGTGAACGAGTGTGGCAGCGGTTCGGTGACCCACCTGCCGAGGACGCGGCCGGGCCCATAGGTCCGGACAGCGGCGGGTTCATGGGTGCACTGGACCCTTCGCCGTTGCGCTTGTGCACCTGGTACGCACCTGAAGGCACGCAAAGCCGATCTTGAAAGCGCTGTTTTTGCTGGTGGGGCGGGCGGGACTCGAACCCGCGACCGAGGGATTATGAGTACTAACTCACGATCTTCAAGGGTGACCGTACGTAGTCGAGTATCGGCCGTCACCAGCGAGAACCCTCGCCCAGACCGCTCCTGAACACTCTCGGTAACGGACGGCGTGGGTTGTACCCGGGTTGTACCCAAAGATGCTCGTGTCCAAGGTGCTCGCTTGCTGGTGCTGGCCTGCTCGTGGCGGTTACCATCGGTAGGCACGGCAGCCCAGGGGCAGCCGGAGGGCACCAGGCCATCGGTCACGCCGCTCCGTGGCTCGGGATCCGTCACATAAGTGAACATCTCCACCAAATTCTGCCCAGGAGGGTCTGACATGTACCCCATGTCGCGACCCCTGGGTTCTTTCGTCTCTGGGGTCGCGACTAGGACGAAGGAGAGCGCATGGCACCACCCCGACAGATGTTGAGGCTCCAGAAGGCAGCAGACCTCTTGGACGTCTCCCTATCCACAATGCGACGAATGATTCGAGACGGAGAGATTCCGGCCGGCTTCGTGCGAGGTCAGCTCCGCGTCGCGGAATCAGACTTACGCGCTTACCAGGATTCGATCCTGAGCAAGGCCGCGTAAACACAACCCTCACCGCTCCCGCCCCACGGTCTCTTTTGGTCGTGGGGCGGCGACGAGGGCTGCCCGGAAAGAAAGACAGAAATCGTTCCCCAGAACCGTCGGGCGGTTCCCCATGCTTATTGCCAGGGCCGGTTACCGAACCACCCGTAGCACTACCGAGGGAGGAAAGGTGGGCAAACGTGGGCCAGCGAAGCAGTACCCACACAAGCTCGAAGTGCAGCTAGACGACGAGGCCTGGGATTTCGTGACACGAATGAGCGAGATGACCGGCGCAAGTAAACCGGAGATCGTACGCGTAGCCGTCCGGCAGGGCATTCAGCGGCTGGACGATCTCGTGGCCGACGCGATTGAGGAAGGGCTGCTACAGCTACGAACCGAGGAAAGCAATGATTGATCGGCGCCGGCTTCGCGCGTCCGGAGGGCGAGTCGGGGCCAGTATTCGCCCGGTCAGAGTACCCGACAGAACAACTCAGGAGAGGCACATGACAGCACCAAGCCTCAAACGATTGGATGGCGGCATCGCCACGATCGAGGCGCTCATCAAGAAGATCGAGGACGGACTGATCGCTCTCGATGAGCGGGAGCGCGCGCTTGGGCGCATCACCCAATCGGCCGCCGATCAGAACATCCGCTCAAAGTACGGGCACCTACTGAAGTGAAGGAGCACGAGCGATGACCTCATTCGCCCGCCGGGGAAGCGGTCCTAACCCGCCCACGCCACCCGGTCCAATCGATACTCGCTCAGTTCGGCCGGCAGGAGACGTCCCGCAACTATCGCTTGAGGAGCAGGCGATTGGCCTTCGGCTCCCCGAGATGACCGACGAGGAACGCAAGCGGTTGCTGACCGGCAGCGCCGACGAGGGCTATCTGACCTACGGCGACCGGTTGGCTCACCAGCAACACGCGCTCAACACCGGAAACTACCTCACCGGCCTAGCCATTGAAGAAGCGCGAGAGAAGTACAACGCAGAGGAACGGCGCCGCGTCGATGAGGACACGGCGAAGCGACGCCAGCAGCACCGTAGCGACGTCGAGAAACTGGAGGACGTCTCCAACGACATCGAAAGCGCGCTCGTCGATCTTCACCTTGGCATCAAGGAGCGAGACGTGTCAGTCGGTGAGTCGGTCAGCCAACTCGCCCAACTGCGCGCCCAACTCGATTGGTTGCGGACCAGGCGCAACGAGGTGGAGCGGCAGATCTACGTCACCGAGATCATTCGAGCCAACCCCCATCGATACCTCGATCATTTCTACCAGCGCTTCGGCAAGTTCCTCGATCGGCCGTCGCTCACCTGGTCTGCGGATGTGGACTATCCGCCGAAGCGGAAGCGCAGGTAATCACACGGACGGAGCGGGGGTCGGTCGGAGAAGGGCCGCCCCCCGGCCCCAAAGGAAGGAAGAGGAAATGAATGCAGCTACCACTCTACCCCCGGCCACCACCGATGCCCCAAGGATTTGGCGACGAGCGCGGTTGCGCCTTCTCGCGCATGAGTACGGGGTGCAGGTTGCTCCGCTCAATACCGGATCCTCCTCAGACGGGCTTCGAGCCCAAGCGGCAATCAATGACTATCGCGCTAGTGGGAACGGCCCCGTCTTGCCCTTGCAACAGCTACGACTGAGGCTCGGCTATCGATGGTACGGAGCTGTCCGTGCGAGCGAGCATCGCGCCGTACGCGATCGCGTGGACTCACGGATCTGCGAGCTACTGAACTCCGGTGACAACGGCTTGGTGGTCGTGCCGCTTGAGCCGGTGTGTCGATGTCAGAGGGCAGCATGAGGAACCGAAGCGTCGTTCTGAACGCGAACGAGCCGAGCGCGAGAAATCCGAATAGCGATCGGGGCGCCCCCGCCAGGACGCCCGATCAGAAAGTGAAGTGAACAGTGACCAAGCCTAGCGCACCTACAGCGCCTCGCCTCAATCCAACACACCTCACCGAACTGAAGGCGAGCGGCATAGGTCCGAAGACCCGCAAGGCTCGCGGCTACCGCAGCGTAGACAAGGCCGAGGCTATGGCGCTGGGCTTCAGAGGCGTTCAAGCGCGTAGCGGCCTCCTGGTGCCGCTCTACGGGCCGGATGGCGAGCCATGCCAGAAGCAGTTGAAGGCCGACAAGCCGTTCGTAGGGCGAGACGGGAAGACGTGGAAGTACATGACCCCTTCGGGGTCAAAGATTCGCATCGACTTCCCGCCGAGGGTCCGCAGGAGGATCCGGCGCAGTAGCGAGCCGCTGCTCATCACGGAGGGCGTCAAGAAGGCCGATGCGGCGGCGAGCAAGGGACTCGCCTGCCTCGGACTGACCGGAGTCTGGTGCTGGCGAGACAAGTCAGGACCGCTGCCGGAGTGGAGGAGCGTCCCGCTGCGTGGGCGAGACGTGTACGTCGCATACGACAGCGACGTCATGACGAATCCGAAGGTACACAAGGCACTTGAAGCCCTGACGGCGTACCTGACTAAACGGGGCGCGGGGGTTCGATGGGTGTATCTCCCACCGGGAGCGGACGGAGGCAAGGTCGGACTCGATGACTACCTAGGGACTGGGCACTCAACCGAGGAACTGTTTCGCCTTGCGGTGCGGCCGGGCGAGGATCAGACGGGCGGAGAGTACGGCCGGCTCGGCCGAATCCTGACCCGCAGCGACCTGGCGCGGTTGCCGAAGCCGGAGCCATTGATTGAGGGCATGATCTCGCTGCGTTCCTACGTCCTCATGATCGGTCGCGGCGACACGAACAAGACCTTCGTGGCTCTCGGGTTCGCCTGTTCGGTCGCCACGGGTAAGCCTTGGCTCGGCCGGTCTGTCCTGGTCGGAGCCGCGCCAGTCATCTATGTGGTCGGCGAAGGCGCATACGGCATAGACGACCGGATCGCAGCGTGGGAGGAGGCCAACGGAACCCCGGTGCCGCCGGACATGCTGACGGTGCTGATGAAGCCAGCGTCGCTGTCCGAGGAAGGGTTCTGGGAGGAGCTGACCGCGCTGGCCAAGCGCCGAGGCGCCCGGCTGGTCGTGTTCGACACGCTCTCCTCGCTCGCCCCTGACCTGGACGAGACGGCAGACGCCCCGATCATCACGCGCAGACTGTCGGACCTCGCCGCCGAGATAGACGGAACGACGCTGATGGTCCATCACACCGGATGGGGAGCCCAGGACCGCGCTCGGGGCGGCAGCCAGTTCGAGCACAACGCGGATGAAGCCCTTGTGCTGCAACGCATCGAGGACGACGACAGTCACGTCGTGTCGCTGACGCGCAAGAAGGTCAAGGACGGGCCGAGCGGACAGCGGATTTGGCTTCGTCGGGTCGAGCTGGACCCATCCTGCGTCATGGAGGAGACAGCGGAGCCGCAACGGGTCAGCGCCAAGAAGACGACCGCAGAGCCGAGCGTCGAAAACATCCTCAGCGTCCTCAAGGAAAAAGGACGGCTCGGCTTTGAGGATCTGCGGAAGCAAGCGATTGGCCACGCCACGAAGGTCGGCCCGCTCATCAAGATCGGCATAGAGCGGGAGTACATCAATACAGAGAAGGCCGGACGGGTAATCTATCACTCCCTCACTCCGGCTGGACTGAAGCACCTCGAAGAGAGCAAGCGAGTCATGGTGATTTAGCCATGAGCCACGCCGTTCACGCAACGCCGTTCAGCCGTTCAGCCGGGAACGCCCAATGCCGTTCCCGTATCCCGTTCACGGCCCCTACGTAGTAGGGCCGAACGGGAACGGGGTCGGGTGCCCCGAACGGAGTCGGCTACCTGAACGGGGTGGCGCCAAACAAGGAGGAAAGAGAGATGACCGCACGTAAAGCAAGGCGTCGTCTGAACGCGGTGCCGGACGAACCCCATGGGTCGCCGGAAGCCCATGAGGACAAGGATCGGGAAGGCCGATGCACGGCGCACAACCGCAAGGGTCGGCTCTGTCGGATGTACGCGATCCCGGGCGGGACCGTATGCCTGCGCCACGGCGGAAGCGCTCCGCAGGTTCGCAAGGCAGCCGCGCTCCGGTTGCTCGCGCTCGCTGACCCCGCCATCACCGCACTGGCGAAGGTCGTCCGGGACACCGGCACCAGCGACGCGGACCGCATCCGCGCGGCTACGGCCATCCTCGACCGAGCCGGGCTCGGCCCCAGCTCGAAGGTGGAGATGGGTACCGAGCCGCATCACGGCTTCCTCGCGGCCGTCATCCGTACAGACGGCGTCATCGATCGGTCCAGCCGGTACGACCGGCGCACCTCGGACATCGAAGACGAGGAGGAGGAGGAGTAGCCCCGCCGGGAGGGCACTCCCGTATCCCCTCGCCCCTCCCCCACGGTCGAACGCGTAACGACCCCTTCGAGCCCGCCGCACAGCTAACGCTGCGTAGCGGCTCGATGAGGACGAGAAACCTCTCTCGATCTCCTGAACCTTTTCGATGATCTTCTATGTACTGACTCCTGCAAGGCGCTCAGCGGAGCACCCGGACCAGGGAGAGAAGCCATGACCGCCCCGACCACCGACACCACCCCCACCACCGAGGCCACTACCGAGCCGGCAACCGACCCCATCGCCGAGGCCACTACCGAGCCGGCAACCGACCCCATCGCCGAGCAGAGCCACGAACCCGCCCAGGCCGTGCCCCTGGCGGACCAGACACCCGCAGAGGCCGCTACGTCGGCACTGGTGGTCGACACCCCGAACGTGGAGGCCGCCGAGGGTGCATCGGACGCCACCGACCGGACCGACGTCGACCAGGCCGATGAGCAGGGCACCCCGGACGAGGTGAACGACGAGGACGACGGCGAGGAGACCACCGACAACGCGCCGTCGCTGTTGGCTGCTGCCTGCGCGGCCGGGACAGTGCGGCTGTTCCGTCTCCGGGGCAACGGGACCACTCGGCGGTTGATGTGGCTGACGGGTGAAGCCCTGGAAGTAGCCGAGTGGTACCGGCTGCGCCTCGACCAGGGCGCGTCGGTACGCCAAATCGCGGAGGAGTGCCAGACCAGCCGTCCCACGGTCCGCCGCGCACTCGGCGTTCTCGACCTCATGGACGCCATCGAGGCCGGCGAGCACGACGACCTGTACGCCGACGGGGTCACCGAGGTCCTGTTCGCCAGCGACGAGGACGGCGAGGAATGAGCACCGCCACCAAGGCGCGGCAGCGTCGTGCGGCTACCGCCGTGCGGCGCTCGACCGCCGACGGGCTGATCCCGATGATCGGCTACCTCCGGGTGAGCACCGAGGAGCAGGCCGAGGACGGCTACGGCCTCGAAGCCCAGCGGTACGACATCCAGCACGAAGGCGATCGGCAGGGCTGGGACCTGACGTGGAAGATCGACCCCGGGTACAGCGCCAAGGACACCAAACGTCCGGCGCTACAGGAGTCGCTGACCGCGCTCCACCGCCGGGAGTACGCGGGCATGGCGGTTGCCAGGCTGGATCGCCTCAGCCGCAGTGTCATCGACTTCGCCACGATGGTTGAGCGAGCCCAGCGGCGGAAGTGGAACCTCGTCGTTCTCGATCCGCGGTTCGATCTATCCACCCCGTACGGCCGAGCCTTCGCCGGTATGGCGGCGATCTGGGCACAGCTTGAGCGAGAGCTGATCGGCCAGCGCACCAGCGAGGGACTACAGGCACTCAAGCGCCAGGGCGTACGGCTGGGTCGGCCGCGCCAGTACACCGACGACGTAACCACCTTGGTCGCGACGCTGCGCCACGAAGACGGGCTGAGCCACCGGGGCATAGCCACCGAGCTTTCTACGCGTGGTGTGCCGACCGTAAGCGGCGGTCCCTGGCGTCACTCCACCATCCGCCGCATCCTGCGCGGCCTTGAACTGGACGCCGAGGCCGCAGCCGCGCTCGAAGCGTGCGCTTCGCAGCCGACGACACCTATCGCGCTCGCCCCCGAGGAGAACTGACATGGCACGGGCAAGAGTCGTCAAGGAGCGCACCAACATCCCCGGGGTACGGAAGGCAACCCGCACCTACCCGGACGGACGCAAAATCGTCCGCTGGGAGGTCCAGATCAAGGATGCGCTCGGCAAGCTCCGCCACGTCGGCACCTACGACGACAAGGAGGAGGCTCGCCGCGCTCGTAACGAAGCGCGAGCGTCGGTGGACGCCGGGACTTTCGTCGCCAGGAGCGCGGGTGCCGTCACGTTCCTCAGCGTGGCCGAAGCATGGTTGCGGACGCCGGCCGTCCGGCGACTGAAGGAGAGCACCCGGTACGGGTACGAGCGGATCATGCGTCACTCCCTCGAACCCTTCCATGCCGTACCGGTCGGCCGGCTCGGCTACGAGGAGTGCTCCACGCTGATCGGCGACGCCATGGCCACGCACGCAGCCTCAACGGTCGGGCACATCCTCCACGTGCTTCGGAAGGTGTTCGACCACGCGGTGAAGAGCGGATACATCAGGGCCAACCCAGCGCGAGAGGTAGCCAAGCCCAAGAAGGGCAGCAAGCGGGTAGAGATCGTCCTACAACCCGTGGACATCGCGCGCATCCTGGCCTCGATACCAGACGCACGCGGCGACCGCCCCGACCGGTGGCGTCTGCTGGTGGAGTTGGCCGTGGAGAGCGGCTGCCGGGCCGGCGAGCTGGCCGGATTGCGGGTGCATCGGCTGAACCCAGACCGCCGTCTGCTGGTCGTGGAGGAGACAAGCCAGGAGGTGAACGGCAAGGTCGTCCTCGGCACTCCGAAGACCAAGGCGGGGTTCCGGACGGTCGACAACCTGAGCGCGGACCTGTGCCGTCGCCTTGCCGCCCACGTTGCCGGCATGGCACCGGATGACTTCGTGTTCGGGGACGGCGACCAGCCGTACCGGCACAACAACTTCAACAACCGAGTCTTCAAGCCGGTCGTCAAGGCGCTCGGGCTCGAATACGCGCGCTTCCACGACGTCCGCCATTTCCACGCTTCCGCGATGCTCCTGCTCGTGGGAGAGGGACGAGTGGGCGAGGTCGCTCGGCGGCTCGGGCACAGCAAGCCGTCGATGACCCTGGACGTGTACGGGCACGTCCTCGAACATCAGTCACGTGACGTGTCGGCCGCGTTCGCCGCACTGCTCGCCGAGGGGCGCAAACGGGCGACTACTCCCCCGCCGACGCCGGTCCGCCCCGCAGAATCGGCTACAGAGGCCGGGGTCGTTGACCTGGGCGCCGAGCGGCGTAGGCGTCGAGCCGGTTAGCCATCCCGTACAACTGAGACCCCGTCTGTCGAGTGATGGACGGGGTCTTTGCCTGCACCAAAACGGATCGCCAGACCAGCACGCCTCATCCATAGCCTTCTACGTGTGCCCGGCAAGGGCACACACGTCCACAAGAGACGGAGAGGGCAATGGCACTGGGACAAAGGGTCTTGTACACGTTCGATGAGACGCAAGCGCACTACGTCCGGATGCGCAACACCAACGGCGGCTTCGGCGGCCTTCCCGCCGTCGCCGCCGGCGACACCTTCCCAGCCGACATCGTCCACGACTACGGCGACGACACGGCCGACCTGGTCGTGACGCTGCGCGGTCCGGGACGGCACTTCGTGCAGAACGTTGCCGAGGGCGTCAGCGGTCAGCAAGGACGTTGGACGGAGTTGCCAGCCTGATCATCCGGCCAAACCGTCACAGAACGGAAGCCGAAAGCCCGACTACTTCACCACTACCCACCGCCGCATAGTGCGTCGGCCCTGGACCTCTCAGGTGGCACCGTCACGGACATCGGCTACACTAGCGACGCGTCATCGTCTGACGGCGACGAAGGTCCCGGTCTGTAATCCCTCAATCTGATTGAGGTAGGACCCATCGGCAAGGGGCCGTAGCGACTCAAGAAGCATCCTGCTGTGGCTGGACAGGTCCACAGTGAACTGAGATCCATGCCCCGGCCGGTTGGCACGGACTCAGCAACACCAGTCGTTGTGGACTGGTCGAGCTGAGTCGTGCGCGCCTCACTCGACCAAGAGCGAGAGGCAGGGGCGTGACGCTCTCGAATCTTGAGCCAGTTGTGAACGCAAGCCCATGGTTGGCGATCTCCATCCTCGGCGTTTCTCTGGTCAGCGTCTTGGGCAGAGTCATGATCACCAGGCTCGCCCTCCGGGATGCAGACTCTAAAGAGCGAGCGAATATCATCAAGGCTCTAACGGAGCTCTTCCGGGCATGGCGTCGCTAACCCTTCTGCGGTAACGCAGAAGATCCGCTTACCGGATGTTCGGATACGAAACCGGCGTATCAGGGCCGCTAGCCTACCGGCTGGCGGCCCCAACACTCGCCCGTCATCCTCCGGTAATGAGGCCGGAGATCACGTTGATCGCCAAGTCCCGGCCACCGGCGGCCAGATAGTCCCGGACCCTGGTGAGGCGACCTGCCTTCTCGGGGTCGTTCTCCTGCTCGGCAATGGCACCGAGCATCTTGATCAACTCTTCCAGCTTGTCCTCGGCCTTGGGCCACGCCTTGATCGTTCGCTGCGCATGCCCAGTCGGCTGGAACACATGCGACACTCCCCCGAACGACATCTTGTGCATCTTCTCAAAGAAGGGCGGATGTTCGGCCTCAAGGCGACGAAGCGAGGCCATCACGGTCTGCTGATCGAGGCCGGTCCGCGCAACGATGGCACCAACCGCCGCGTCACCACGACTTTCGTTACAGAGATCGACGGCGGCCTTGAGTACCGGGAAGTCGGTGGTATCCCAAAGATTTTCAGTCATGACCGACAAGGTACGTGGGGCGTGCGACATCCCTTCCTGGGCACTATCCGCCGCCGCTTCCACACGCAAACCACCAGTATCGATGTTGATAGTGCCTGCCTAGAACAGAGGCTGATCGAGGTCGTCGTCGTCGCTATCCCGCTCGTCAGGCTCAAGTGCTACTGCCGACGGAACCTCAACCAGGTCGATCCCTTGCGGGTCATACAGCCAGTACAACCGCCCCTCCTTCTCCTGGCGGCCGGACAACCGCATCGCAAGTCCTTCCCGGAAAGCCTGGATCGCTAGGTCGTACAGCTCCTCGGGCAGCCGGACCCGGAGCTTCTTGGCTTGCGAGCCTTCGATGACGTTCAAGCGGATCACGCCGGCAGCACCGGGCCTGGGCCGGTCGAGCAGGGTCACCGTCCCGAGTGTCGTGACGCCGACCGGAGGCTCGGTCCTGGCGAATCGCACGCTGGCACTCTCAAGGGCGGTAACGTCCGACGGCTCGAACTGGACGTAGGTTGGACCGGACGCGTTTTCACTCCAGTCCCGCCACTCCACGCCCACCTCTGCCCCGTCTGAGTTGGAGACAAGCCTGGATAGGGCCTGCGTCAGCTCATACGAGACTCCGTACTGCACGGCTTCGTCGAAAACTGCACTAGATGACGTCCGGTTGAACTGATCTGTCGCCTCCCGCGTGGCCTCCAAGCTCGACACCAAGGTGCGGGTAACCTCACGGCCAGTTAGAGCCTCGCCGAATCCGGGCAACGGCACGTCTACTCCAGCAATATCGCCTACGGGCGTGAGCGCCGTGACGACATAGCTACCCACTTCCGTCTGCCCCATTCGGACACTGTTCATATACGCCTTGGCAGAAGTCCAGTGCTTGTTGCCGAAATACTGGGCCTTCTCGCGCTGAGCTTTGGCAGCCGCTTCAAGCAGGCGAGTAGACGAGGCGATCAGCGATTGACCAGACGACCAAGGGATCGTCCCATGTGGTGTAGGCATCTCTTTACGGAACCGAACCAGGTCGCCGATACCAACGTCGAGCCTGGTAAGCATTCGCTCATAATCTAGGCCGGAGATGTCACCGACGGCGGCAACTGCATCGGTCAGCAGGTTCCGAAAGTCTGCATGTCCTGCATCTAGCGGAACAACAACACTTCGACCGATGGTGGGTGGAGCTAATCGTAGGTATAAGCCGTCGCGCCCGCCACGGATCGTCCAGCCGTGGCGCTGTAGGTACGCCACAGTCTGGCTCGGGCTAATCCACGAGCCATCTAGCGCCACGGCGTCCGTCGGGATGGTCATGCTCGACCACCAGCTCCGATGCGCCGCATGATGTCGCAGAGAGCGAACTCGTCAAAGACCTGAGACGTCGGCACCCTAACGACCGTCTCATCCTTGCCGGTAATCGGGTGCCCTTCAAGGTTCCGCCAATAGCAACAATGACGGAGCATCATGTGATTAGAACTAACCTCAATCCACTGGCCTATATCACGAGGGACCAGCATTGCGATCAAGATGGTCGAAGTAATGACGGGCGAGTGTGCCAGGCGGGCTAACTGACTGTTTGGCAGGGAGATCGGAACTGAATCCAGGTCACTCCCCGGAGCAATCTGGTACGTACTCTTCAGTTGGACCCGGAGATCAACCTCGAAGTCATGAAGATGCTCTGTCGATTGGTGGCTGATCTTCCAGTCGATCCCGCGATCCCTATTAGGCTTTGAAAGGGAACAGCGGGCCGCCGCAGCCACGGCGTGCAGGTATGCCTCCTGGAGCGTCTCCATACACTGCTTCTGATCCAGATCCCCACGGAGTGGAGTCGGGTCATCGACAGCGACAGTCATGGCTCCCCCTACAGTCCGGAGCGATCATTGTGACCCTCCGTCGCATGTAGATCTACCCACCGAAAGATCGAGACTGAAACCCGACACCAACGGTATCCGCGCTGACTACCGCAGATATCGGGGATCGTCGACCTGATGGCGAGGCGCCCTGAGTGCCGCCTCGGCTACTCCTTCCCGGCCACGTACACACCGCGTCCAGGCTGGCCAATCACCAGATCCCGATCGTGTAGGAGTGATACGGCTCGGTACGCAGTCGCTGGGCTCACGTCGTACTCGTCAGCGAGCTTGCTCGTGCTGGGCAGCTTCGTCCCCGGCGGCAGCTCGCCGCTCTTGATCTTCGCGGTGATCTCGTCCGCGATCCGTCGGTAGTCGGCAGGTGCAGAGGGCATGGTAGTAACCCCTTGGTTCGGCTCTCCCATCTGATCACGCCGCAACCTTCATCAGCAAGTGACGTAGAAAAACTCGTGTCGACCGTTTATCTACGTCACTATCTGACGTAGGTTTGCTCGTGGCTAACCCCTTGGTTCGGCAAACCGGTGGCTTAGCCCCGTCAGGGCGGCGGAAGGTCCGTCGTCCTGACGGTCCCGAGAGCTGGGGCGGGGCGGTCGGGAGACAGAAGGTCCACGACCGTTCTGCCCCTCCAATGAGGAGCAGGGATGAGCGACCACGAACCGTCCGTGCCCGAGTGGACATGCCGCGAGTGCGCCGCCGACTGGCCGTGCGTGACCCGACGCGAGGAGATAAGCGACGCGTTTGCCGATCAGTACACCTCGATGGTGATGTACCTGGCGTACACCATGATGCAGGCCGCCGAAGATCTGCGCCACGTACCCGCCGGGTGGCTCCACAACCGCTTCGTCGGCTGGACGAACGACCCCGATGACCCGGTGCCCTTCACCTCCGTCGACATCCTGATCAACGGCTACAAACTGGCCAACGACCACAGCCCCGACGCGGACGGCAAGTGCCCCGTCTGCGGTGACCCGGCGGACTGCTGGGTACGCATCAACCCCGATGGACCGGGCTTCCTGATCCCGGTGCCCTGATGCACCAGCCACCGCGCCCGGGCGACGTGGTGCGGGTGGACGGCGCGGCAAGCGTTCAGTTCGCAGGTCCCCGCGCCTTGTGGCTACGGGTGACCAGCGTCAGCCAAAAGCCCACCTACCACGGGTGGTGCTGGCTCACCGGGTACGTCCTCGACCGCAGCGGCGAGGCAGTCGAGAAGCGCGAGATCTTCGTGCAGGTCGCCGGCCTGCGACCGATGCCTGTGCGAGCGGCGGTCACCGGGGCACGCCCCGCCCGACGCCGGTAGTGCCGACGGCATCGGGCCTGGCCGCCGATCTGAGCCAAGATCTGCCCCGAACGGGTGCACCGGGGCCGACCGTAGGGCCAGGCGAGCCCTGCTCGGCGTACAACCGGCTACCCCTGAACAGCCATGACGCGGTTGTACCTAGGTTGTACAGAGATCAACTCGAACGCCTGCGACAGCGGCATTTCTCCTGGTAAAGCGTGGTGGGGCGGGCGGGACTCGAACCCGCGACCGAGGGATTATGAGTCCCCTGCTCTAACCTGCTGAGCTACCGCCCCGAAACGGGCGCCGGGATAGTAACCCGGCACGGCGTCGACCGGCCACCGACATGCGGCGCCCACCAGCGAAGATCGAGTCGGCCCGTCCGGCCCACCGGATCGCTCGCCGGTTCGGCACCGCCCCGACGGCTTCCGGCACGGCGAGAATACCAATCGGCATCGACCTCGCGGCGACGCCGAGCGGGCGGCCGGGTCCGCACCCGGCGCAGGCGAGGTCAACCCCGCAGGTACCCGTCGATCGCGCCGGCCGCCCGCCAGCCGCTGGCCAGCGCGCCCTGCATGGACGGGCTCGCCCGGTGGTCCCCGGCCACGAAGATCCCCTCCCCCAGCGCGACCGGCTTGCGCAGCCGCCCCTGCGGTGCCGGCGCGGCCGGCAGCGCCTCCGGCACCGGGACGGTGGTCAGGTGCTCCCAGTCGTCGACCCGGCGGCCGTAGAGCCGGGCC
Source organism: Plantactinospora veratri (assembly GCF_036421995.1). Lineage (NCBI taxonomy): Bacteria > Bacillati > Actinomycetota > Actinomycetes > Micromonosporales > Micromonosporaceae > Plantactinospora > Plantactinospora veratri. The sequence continues at coordinate 102,929 of NZ_JAZGQL010000030.1, read as the reverse complement.
AGCTCGGCCCGGACCACCGGCTCGGGCGGCACCATCGGCCCGGCCACCGAGGTCGCCACCAGGTGCCGCCCGGCCGGGGCGTACGTCGGCGCGGCGTGGCTCACCACCGTCGTGTTGGCGACCAGTTCCCGCCGGTCCCCGTCGAGCAGCAGGATCGGCTCGTCCAGCGGCGGTTCGACCGTCGAGTGGTAGTAGGTGGTCAGGGCGTGCATGCGTACCCGGCGCAGTGGCGGCAGCAGGGCGGTCGCGGCGCGCGGGTCGGTGGCGACGAGTACGGCCCGGCAGCGGACCGCCCCGGCCGAGGTGCGGACCAGTCCGGGCCGCAGCGACGTGGCGGCGACGCCGAGCGCGATCAGCGACCCCGGCAGCGGGGTGGCGAGGGCCTCGGGCAGCGCCGCGATCCCGGCCGCCGGCAGCCCGATCCGGCCCCGGGCGAACGACCGGACGACCATCGCGAAGGCGTGGCTGGAGGTGTGCAGCTCCCGCTCGCCGAAGACTCCGGAGAGGAACGGCCGGAGGAGTTCCTCGACGATCCGGTCGGAGAGCCCGGCCCGGCGCAGCGCCGTCTCGGTGCTGGTCTCCGGGGCCGCGAGCAGCCGGTCCACCGGGTAGCCAGCACATCGGGCCGCCAGCGCCGCCAGCCGGAGCCGGTCCGTGGCCCGGCCGACACTGCTGATCCGGCGTACGTCCGCGAGCCGCCCGCCGACGACCCGGTCGAGATCCTGGCCCGCCGGTACGTTCCCGAGCCGCCCGAGCCCGGCCGCGTCGGCGAGGCCGGTCAGCACCGTACGGGTCGCGCCGAACGGGTCCCGCAGCGGGTGGACCATCCGGTGCAGGGTCCCGCCCCGGCGCACCAGTACGCCCTGGGTGAAGTAGCCGAGTCCCAGCGAGGTCAGGTCCACCAGCGCAGAGAGCCGCGGATACCCGGTGTTCACCACCTGGAAGCCGCGATCGATCAGGTAGCCGTCCACCGCCTCCGTACCGACCCGGCCGCCGAGCCGCTCGGCGGCCTCGACCAGCAGCCAGGGCGTACCGGCCCGGTGCAGTCGACGGGCGGCGGCGAGCCCGGCCATCCCGCCGCCGACGATCACCACATCGGTCTGCGCCGGCAGTTCGGGCACGCCGCTCACCGTGTCTCCGGATGGTTCTCCGGGTGGCCGCGGATCCGGGACAACCTGGACGGCCACCAGACCGCCGGCCCGATGTCGTAGGTCAGCGCCGGCACCAGCAGGGAGCGTACGACGATGGTGTCCAGCAGGACGCCGAGCGCGACCGCCAACCCCAGCTCGATCAGGATCACCAGTGGCAGTACGGCCAGTGCCGAGAAGGTCGCCGCCAGCACGAACCCGGCCGAGGTGATCACGCCGCCGGTGACCACCAGCCCGCGCAACACCCCGGACCGGGTGCCCCGGTGCACCGACTCCTCCCGGACCCGGCTCATCAGGAAGATGTTGTAGTCGATGCCGAGCGCGACGAGGAAGACGAACGCGAAGAGCGGAAACGACGCGTCGACCCCGGGGAAGCCGAAGGCGTACCGGAAGAGGAACGCGCAGAGCCCGAGGGTGGCCAGGAACGACAGCACCACGGTGAGGATCAGCAGGATCGGCGCGAGCAGGGCCCGGAGCAGCAGGGCCAGGATCACCGCGATCACCCCGAGCACGGCCGGGATGATCACGTTCCGGTCCCGGGTGGTGGCGTCGGCGGTGTCCACGCTGACCGCGGAGGAGCCGCCGACCACCGCGTCCGCGTCCGGCACCGCGTGTACGGCGACGCGCAGCTCGCGTACCGTCTGCTCCGCCTCGGCGCTGTCGGCCGGCGCCGTCAGGGTGGCCTGGAGCTGGACCCGGCCGTCCACCACCTTCGGCGGCCCGCCGGACGCACCCGGGGCACCCGGAGCGGCTTCCGAACCGGTCGCGTTCGGGTCGCCGGCCGGGACGGCGCGCACCTCGGCCACTCCCGGTACGGCGCGGGCCGCCGCTTCCACCCGGTCGGCCGCGCCGGCCAGCGGGAAGATGGTGACGGGGCTGCCCAGCCCACCCGGATAGTGCCGGTCGATCACCTCCTGGGCGAGGACCGAGTCGGTCTTGTTGGTGAACAGCTCGGACTGGCTCAGCCGGGTGGCACCGAGCTGGGTCAGGCCGAAGCCGAGCGCGATCAGGGCGAGGGTGGTCAGCACCCAGACGAGCCGGGCCCGGCGGGCGATGAAGTGCGCGACCGGTTTCCACAGCCGGCCGACGGTCGCGGCGTGCTCGACGTACGGCGACCGGGGCCAGAACGCCCACCGCCCGCCGAGCAGCAGCAGTGCGGGCAGGAAGGTCAGCATCACCACCAGGGTGGCGCCGATGCCGACCGCCGCGACCGGCCCCATGGCCTGGTTGGAGCTGAGGGTGGAGAGCAGCAGGCAGAGCAGCCCGGCGATGACGGTGCCGCCGGAGGCGAAGATGGCCGGGGCGGCGCCCCGCCAGGCGGCGAGGATCGCGGTGGCGGTGTCGTGGTGCCGGCACAGTTCTTCGCGGTAGCGGGCGATCAGCAGCAGGGCGTAGTCGGTGCCCGCCCCGAAGACGAGCACGGTGAGGATGCCCTGTGCCTGCCCGTTGAGCGTGATCACGCCGTTCTTGGCCAGGAAGTAGACCGCCAGGGCGGCGAGCGCGTACGACAGGCCGGCGGCGAGCAGCGGGACGATCCAGAGCACCGGGCTGCGGTAGACCACCAGCAGGATGACGAAGACCACCCCGAGGGTGACCAGCAGCAGCGGCCCGTCGATCGACGAGAAGACCTCGATCAGGTCGCCGAGCATTCCGGCCGGGCCGCCGACCACGACGACCCGGCCGGGGTCGGCGCCGTGCTCGGCGATCCGGCGCAGCTCACCGACCACCTCGCGGGTCCGGTCGTCCTCGGTGTTGTCGACCGGCACGATCACCTGGAGCGCCTTGCCGTCGGCGCTGGGTATCGGCGGCGGCAGCGGCGCCACCACCCCCGGTACGGTGGCGAACCGGGCCAGGTCGCCGCTCACCCGCTGCCGGTCGGCGTCGGTGACCCCACTGTCCCGGGCGTAGACCACCAGTGCCGGTATGGTCGGCCGCTCGACGAATCCGGCGGCGAGCCGTTCACCCCGGGTGGCCTCGGCGTCCGCCGGCAGGAACGCGGCGTTGTCGTTGGTGGCGACCTCGCTGAGCCTGCCCGGGTACGGCGTCGACAGCGCACCCACCGCCAGCCAGCCGACCGCGAGCAGGGCGGCGAGCAGCAGGGCGGCCCGGCGCCGCGATCCAGCCATTTCCCACCCATCCGTCCCGTGCGCGTCCGTGCCGCCCGGTCACCGCGCCGCCGGTCCGGGCGAGGTGTGTCACGAGAAGCGACCGCCACCGTGGGCCGGCGGGCGCCGGAGGCCGGACGGACCCCAGATATGACGATGCCCGTCGGCGGGGCCGACGGGCGGGATGTTGGGAAAGCTCCCCCGTTTGGACTCGAACCAAAAACCTGCCGGTTAACAGCCGGCTGCTCTGCCAATTGAGCTACGGGGGATCGCATTGGCCGGCACTGGATCTCTCCGGCGCCGTGCGACGGGACAAGAGTACAGGACGGGTGGGGGTACCGGGCTACCGGGTTATCGCCGGAGGCGCTCCGGGCCGGTTGTCCGGGGGTGCTCCAGGCCAGTTATCTGGACAAAACGGCACGGGGGCCACAACCAGGCATGACATCGGTGGAGGATGGGTACGGACCTGGGGACAGACGACGCAGGCGCGACACGGTCGCCCAACGGGAAGCCGGGGGCGCTGACCGCGTCAGAACACGGAGAGGAGCCGTCATGCGCGGAAAGCTGTGGTTCGTCGGCGGGCTGGCTGTGGGCTTCGTCCTGGGCGCCCGCGCGGGCCGGGAGAGGTACGAGGAGCTGGTTCTCAAGGGTCGTCAGGTCCTCGACCACCCGACGGTGCAGGAGGCGGCCGGGGTGGCTCAGGCCCAGGCTTCCCGGCTGTACACCGAGGGCAAGGACCGGCTCAGCCACACCAGGCTGGGCGAGAAGATCGCCCTGGGCAACGGCAGCTCGTCCGAGTCGGACACCGACGACAGCGGTCGCACGAACGCGACCGCCGGGTCGGGCAGCACGTCCGGATCGGGCACGGCGACCGGATCGAGCACGGCAGCAACCGGATCGGGTACGGCCTCCGGGTCGAGCACGACGACCGGATCGAGCACGAAGTCGGGAACGGGTACGAAGTCCTCGACGACCGCTCCCGCCTCCCGGGCGGCCTCGGGAGCGAACGGCACCACCTTCTGAGCACGTGCACCACATCGCGTGAACGGCGCGGGGCCGACCCGATCCTGGGTCGGCCCCGCGCCGTTCTCCGTACACGGAGCCGTCGGCTGACGGAGCCCGTCGGCTGGCGGAGCCGTCGCCTACCCGCCGGCCGGTGTGGGTCGCCGACGCCGGCGGCTCACTCCTTGCTGCTGAACGCGGCGTCGAAGGCCGCGCTCGGGGCGTCGAAGGCGAGCCGGCGGACGAACTGCAACGCCTCGGGCGCCCCGACCAGCCGGTCCATCCCGGCGTCCTCCCACTCGATCGAGATCGGGCCGTCGTAGCCGATCGCGTTCAGCGCCCGGAACGAGTCCTCCCACGGCACGTCGCCGTGCCCGGTCGAGACGAAGTCCCAGCCCCGGCGCAGGTCCGCCCAGGGCAGGTGGGAGGCGAGCCGGCCCCGCCGCCCGTCCCCGGTACGCACCTTCGCGTCCTTGCAGTCGACGTGGTAGATCCGGTCGGCGAAGTCGAAGATGAAGTTCACCGGGTCGAGTTCCTGCCAGACGAAGTGCGACGGGTCCCAGTTCAGCCCGAACGCCGGCCGGTGCCCGATCGCCTCCAGGGTCCGCCGGGTGGTCCAGTAGTCGTACGCGATCTCGCTCGGGTGCACCTCGTGCGCGAACCGCACCCCCACCTCGTCGAAGACGTCCAGGATCGGGTTCCACCGGTCGGCGAAGTCCTGGTAGCCCTTTTCGATCATCGACGGCGGAACCGGCGGGAACATCGCCAGGGTGTGCCAGATCGACGAGCCGGTGAAGCCGACGACGGTCTTGACGCCGAGCTTCGCCGCCGCCCGTGCGGTGTCCTTGATCTCCTCGGCGGCCCGCTGCCGGACCCCCTCCGGCTCCCCGTCACCCCAGATCCGGGCCGGCAGGATGTCCTGGTGCCGCTCGTCGATCGGGTGGTCGCAGACCGCCTGCCCGACCAGGTGGTTGGAGATCGTCCAGACCTTGAGGTTGTACTTGGCCAGCGTCTGGCGCTTGCGGTCGACGTACGAGTCGTCGGCGAGCGCCTTGTCGACCTCGAAGTGATCACCCCAGCAGGCGATCTCCAGCCCGTCGTAGCCCCACTCCGAGGCGAGCCGGCACACCTCCTCGAACGGTAGGTCGGCCCACTGGCCGGTGAAGAGCGTGATGGGTCGCGCCATGGTCTTTCTCCCTGTTGGTCACGCGGGATTCGCGACTGCGCCGCAGGCGGCGCCGGTGGACCGGGGCGAGGGTGGCCGTCCGGAACGGTGGCGGGAACTTCCCCGGCGGTGTGGTCGGCACGTGCGCAGCCGCACCCGAGCCGGGCGGGTTGCGCCTCCCGCCTGGTCGCCGGCCATCACCGAGGATCGCCACGACCACTCTAGGCCGTGCCGCCCGGCGCAAGGAAGCCCCGCCTCCCGGATCCGAGGGCCCGGAAGGCGGGGCGGGGACGGTCCGACCCTGTGCACTGTTCGCGGCCGATCCGTCTCCCTTGGCGGCGGGCGGCGGGGGCGCGCTGGGCGGGTGGTGGGGATGGCGCGCCGCCCGCCACCCGCTCAGCTCAGGGCAACGTCCACTTCTGGTTGGCGGCGCCGGCGACGCAGTCCCACAGGTGTACGTCCTGGCCGTCCGCCGAGCTGTTGTTCGACACGTCCAGGCACTTGCCGGAGCCGGGGTTGCGCAGGGTCCCGTCGGCCTGGGCGGCCCAGTTCTGTGCCCCGGTGGAGTTGCAGGTCCAGAGCTGGACCCTGGTGCCGTTCGCGGTACCCGAGCCGGAGATGTCGAGACACTTGCCGAGCGCCCGGAGGGTCTGGCCGGTACGGGTCCAGGTCTGCCGGGCCGAGTTGGCGACGCAGGTGTTGAGCTGTGCCTGCGTACCGTCGGCGGAGCCGCCACCGTCGATCTCCAGACACTTGCCGGCCAGCCCGACCACCGGCCCGGTCCCGGACCCACCGCCGCCGCTCGTCGCACGCACCAGGGTGAACTCGTCGACGTCGTAGAGGCCGGTGCCGGAACCGGCGACGGTGAGGTAGAGGTTCCCGGTGCCGCTCGGCAGGCCGGTCAGCGCGGTACTCACCTCGGCGTAGCTCTCCCAGCCACCGGTGTTGGAGATCGTCGCGGTCCCGTGCACCGGGCCGGTCTGCGAACCGGTCCGGACCTGGAGGGTGCCACCGGCACCGCCGGAGACGACCCGGGCCCGCAGCGAGGTGACCCCGGTCAGGTTCTGCCCGTTGTAGGCCGCCCAGTCACCCGGGTCCAGGTACCCGATCGTCGAACCGCCGTTGGCGCCGGCCTTGCCGACCACCTGGACCCCGCTCTGCGCGCTGAACGCCTCGGCCTGGACCGTGGTGTTCTGGCCCGGGTCCGGTCCGGGGCCGCCACCGAGTTCCTTGATCCGGATGTTCCGGAACGAGACGTCGTCGCCGGTGCCGTGGTTCTGGATGCCGATGTGCCCGGCCAGCGACCGCACCGGGTTGGTGTTGGTGAAGTCGTTGACCAGCACACCGTTGAGGTAGATCCGCAGCCGCTCCCCCTCGACCAGCAGCTCGTAGCTGTTCCACTCGCCGGGCGGGTTCAGCGCGGCGTCCCGGGCCGCGATGTCGGCGGACTTGAAGGTGTAGACCGCCCCGGTGGTCCGGTCGGCCGCGTCGGTGGCGTCGATCTGGATCTCGTAGCCGTTGTCAACCGCCGACCAGGGGTCGGACGACGGCGGGAAGCCGATGAAGATCCCGGAGTTGTCGTCGCCGGCCATCCGCCAGTCCAGCTTCAGCGAGTACGAGCTGAACTGCTTGGCGCTGTACCAGTACAGGCCCATGCCGCCGACCGAGGTCAGCGTGGCGTCGGCGTTGGTGAAGCTGCCCGGTCCGGCCTGGGACCAGCCGGTGGTGGAGCCGTTGTACAGGGTCGTGTAGCCGGACTCGGGCCGGCAGTCGGCCTTGCTGCGACCGGCCGCGTACCGGATGCCGCCGAGCAGGTGCGCCCGGAACGCCGGCTCGGCGTACGACGCCTGGGTGTGGCCGCCGCCGGTGTAGAAGGAGCGGCCGCCCTCGTACGACTTGCACCAGGCGTGCGGGTGGTCCGCCCCCATCCCGCCACCGGAGTACGACGACTCGTCCAGCGTCGCCAGCACCCGCGCGGTGGACCGGGCGTTGGTGCGGTAGTTGTACCACTCGTCGGTGCGGGTCCAGGTCTGCGGCAGGTGCGCCGTCGCCGCGTGCCCCCGGTCCACCGCCTTCACGTTGGCCTGCTGGATCGCCGGGTGCGAGGCGAAGTACGCCCCGACCAGGTTGCCGTAGAACGGCCAGTCGTACTCGGTGTCGGCGGCGGCGTGCACCCCGACGTACCCCTTGCCGCTGCGGATGTACGACTCGAAGGCGCTCTGCTGGGCGGCGTTCAGGGTGTCGCCGGTGGTGTTCAGGAAGACCACCACCTCGTACTGGCCGAGGTTGGCGGTGCTGAACGCGGCGGCGTCCTCGGTGGCGGTCACGGTGAAGTTGTTCGCCGCGCCGAGTTCGCGGATCGCCTGGGTGCCGGCGGCGATCGAGTCGTGCCGGAACCCGGCGGTCTTGGAGAAGACCAGCACGTCGTAGGGGGCGTCGGCGGCGCTGGCCGGGCCGGCCGGCACCGTGGTGCAGGCCAGCACCGCCGCCGCGGTGGTGGCGATGGCAAGGAGGGGCCGGACGGTCGTCCGGGTTCTGCTGCGGAACAGTCGCATCGTCGCTCTCCCTTGTGAGGGCGGTTAGGAAGGGCCCCCGCATCTACAAAATGCGATAAGCGGGGGCCCTTCCTTACACGTCAGGGCAGGGTCCACTTTTGGTTGGCGGCGCCGGCTATGCAGTCCCAGAGGTGCACGTTCTGCCCGTCGGCGGAGCTGTTGTCGGAGACGTCCAGGCACTTGGCCGAGCCGGCGTTGCGCACCGAGCCGTCGGCCTGCGGGGCCCAGTTCTGGGCGGCGGTGCCGTTGCAGGTCCAGAGCTGGATCTTGGTGCCGTTGGCGGTGCCCGCGCCGGAGACGTCCAGACACTTGCCCAGGGTACGTAGGGTCTGGCCGTTCCTGGTCCAGGTCTGGTGGGCCGATCCGGTGCAGTTCCAGATCTGCGCCTGGCTGCCGTCGGCGGTGCCGCCGCCCTCGATCTCCAGGCACTTTCCGGCCAGCCCGACGATCGGGCCGGTGCCGCCACCGCCACCGGAGCTGCCGGTGTTGATGGTGAAGGCGTCCACGTCGTAGAGGGCACCGGTGCCGGAGCCGGCGAAGGTCAGGTAGAGCGTGGTGGTGCCGGCCGGCGGGTTGGCGATCGTGCCGGTGACGGTGGTGAAGGTGTCCCAGCCGCCGGTGACCGGCACGGTGGCGCTGCCCAGTACGGTGCCGGTGGCGGAGCCGGCCCGCACCTGGATGGTGCCGCCGGCCCCGGCCGACGAGACCCGGGCGCTGAACGAGGTGGCGTTGGCCAGCCGGTACGGCGTGAAGGCGATCCAGTCCCCGTTGTTGATGTCACCGACGGTCTGGCCGCCCTCGGCCGTGGTCTTGGCGAACCTGTTCACCCCGGACGAGGTCTCGTAGTGCTCGGCCTGCCGGCGCTTCGGGGTCAGCTCGTGCTGGCTGTGCGTGGTCAGCCCGCCCCGGTCGGTGTACTCGGCGTCGAAGATCGGGAAGATGTTCGCCGCGTCGTCGTGCTCGCCGTCGACCGGGATGGTGATGGTGCCGGAGCAGCCGGTGGCGGTGGTGATCAGGTGGCCGTGGCTGTCGTGCCCGAGGACGTAGTTCATCTTGACCCGGGAGCAGTCGATGGTGCCGTCCTCCGGGTCGGTGACGGTGATCGAGAACGGCACCGCGTCACCGAAGGCGACGAGTTGCCCGACGGCCGGGGCGGTGATGGTCACCGTGGGCGCGGTGTTGCCGACCCCGATGGTGACGCTGGCGGTGCCGGTGGCGCCGGCCGGGTCGCGTACGGTCAGCGTCGCCGTGTAGGTGCCGTTCGCGCTGTACGTCTTCGTCGGGTTCGCCGCCGTCGACGTGCTGCCGTCGCCGAACGCCCAGGAGTAGCTCAGCGCCCCGCCCTCGGGGTCGGACGAGCCGGCCGAGGAGAAGTTCACGGTCAGCGGGGCGACCCCGGAGGTCGGGTTGGCGCTGGCCACCGCGATCGGGGCCCGGTTGCCGCCGCCGACGTAGTCGAAGCGGTAGAGCGCCGAGTTGGCGTCCCCGTTGAAGTAGCCGGTGCCGTAGTCGAGTACGTAGTACGAGCCGTCCGGCCCGAACGCCGAGTCCATCACCTGCTTGCCGACCCACGGGAAGGTGTCGATGGTGCCGGGCGAGCCGTCGGTGTTGAGGTGGATCGGCTTGATCCAGCCCCGGCCGAACTCGGTGGCGAAGAACTGGCCGTCGAAGGACTGCGGGAACTTGGTGGCCGACGGGTTCGACGCGTTGTACCGGTAGACCGGGCCGGCCATCGGCGACTCCGAGCCGCCGCCGAACGCGGCCGGGGTGCCGGCGTCGCCGGCGTACCGGATCCAGGCCGGGCGGGCGGCCGGCAGGGTGGACTGGCCGGTGTTCCGGAACGAGTTGTTGGTCGGCCCGCCGGTGCAGTTGTACTTCGCCCCGCTGGGCCCGTCCGGGAAGGTCCACTCGTTGTACGTCTCGGTGCTGGTGTTCGTCCCGGTGCAGTACGGCCAGCCGTAGTTGCCGGGCGAGGTGATCCGGTTGAACTCGACCTGCCCGCTCGGGCCCCGGTTGGGGTTGGTGGAGCCGGCGTCCGGGCCGTAGTCGCCGACGTAGACGTGCCCGGTGGCCTTGTCGACGCTCATCCGGAACGGGTTGCGGAAGCCCATCGCGTAGATTTCGGGCCGGGTGTTCGCGGTGCCGGGCGCGAAGAGGTTCCCGCTCGGGATCGAGTACGTCCCGTTGGCGTTCACCTTGATCCGCAGGATCTTGCCCCGCAGGTCGTTGGTGTTCCCGGCCGAGCGCTGTGCGTCGTACGCCGGATAGCGGTTGGTCCGCTCGTCGATCGGCGCGTAGCCGCCGGACTCGAAGGGGTTGCTGTCGTCCCCTGTGGAGAGATAGAGGTTGCCGGCGGCGTCGAAGTCGATGTCGCCGCCGACGTGGCAGCACATCCCCCGGTCCGCCGGCACGTCCAGCACGGTCACCTGGCTTGCCATGTTGAGGGTGAAGTCGGCGTTCAGGGTGAACCGGGAGAGCCGGTTGACCCCGGCGAAGGGCGCGAACTGCGCCGCCGTGCCGGTGGCCGGCGCGTCACCGGCCGGGGTGCTCAGCGGCGGGGCGTAGTAGAGGTAGATCTGCCGGTTGGTGGCGAAGCCGGGGTCGGCGCCGACGCCCTGCAACCCCTCCTCGTCATGGGTGTAGACCGGCAGCGTGCCGAGTACCGCCGTGTTGCCGGCCGCGTCGGTGCGGCGCAGCGTGCCGTTGCGGGCGGTGTGCAGCACGGAGCGGTCCGGCAGCACGGCGATGGTCATCGGCTCGCCCACCTCGGCGACGCCCCGGGCCAGGGTCACCTGCTGGAAGTCGGAGGCGTTGATCGGGTGCGCCACGGCGGGGGTGGCCGGGGCGATCACCGCCGGGAGCGTGGTGGCGGCCAGCAGCAGCGCCGCACCGGAGGCCCACCGCCGTTGTCTGGCAGAGGCTCGACCGGCCAGGGGTCGGCGGGGCGGATGTGGATGGTCGGTGGAAGACATGGTCGTGCACTCCCGTCCTGAACAGTTGCGTACAGGCAGGGCGCTCGCCGTCGCGCCAGATGCCGTCGGGGTGGATCTCCGCCCGGGGGCCGCCGTTCCCGCCAAGCCGCGACCGTGCACCGGCATGGGCACACCGGTACGTCGATCGCTGTCGTGGGCAAACCGCGCCGTCGGTTACCTCGACGTAACAACTCTGAGCTGTGCTCGACACAGTAATTTCCATGTGTTGATGTGTCCATACCTTCTGCCACGTCAACATGAACTTTTGTCGACACGGCGAAAAGTTGCGCCGTCGGTGATCGACAGGGCGCTCTGCGTACCACTGTGGAGCGTGGGCCGCGCTTCGTCGCCAGCGGCTACAACTGCCGGTCGACCGTCTGCGCGGCCAGCGCGGCCAGTACGCCCGCGGTCTCGTCACCCAGTGGCGTGTCGGCGAGCGCGGCCAGCGCCGCGTCGACGCGTACCTTGATCATCTGCTCTATCCGGTCCAGCGCGCCGGTGTCGACGATGATGGCCCGCAGCTCGGCCGCTCCGTCCGGATCCAGCTCCGGGTTGCCGAAGAGCGCCTTCAACCGCCGCGCCTGGGCCCGGTCCGCACTTCCCCGGGCCAGCGCCATCATCACCGTCGGCTTTCCCTCCCGCAGATCCTCCAGAATCGACTTGCCGGTCAATGCCGGGTCGCCGAAGACCCCGAGCACGTCGTCCCGGAGCTGGAACGCGTCGCCGAGCGGGTCACCGAAGGCGGCCAGCGCGGCCAGCAGCTCCGGCGAGCCCGCCGCCAGCGCGGCACCGATCTGCAACGGCCGGGTCACCGTGTAACGGGCGGCCTTCATCCGGATCACCGTCAGGGCGCTCGCCACCGACCCGTCCCCCACCCCCGAGACCAGATCCAGATACTGCCCGGCGATCACCTCGGTACGCATGGTCGCGAAGACGCCGTACCCCCGGTGCACCTCCTCCGGGGTCAGCCCGCACTCGTGGAAGAGCTGGTCCGCCCAGGCGGCGCAGAGATCACCGCAGAGCAGTGCGGTACTGCGCCCGTACGAGGCCGGGTCGCCGCGCCAGGCCGACCGGGCGTGCAGGTCGGCGAAGAGCCGGTGCACCGAGGGCTCGCCCCGGCGCCGGTCGCTGCCGTCCATGATGTCGTCGTGGATCAGCGCGAAGGCGTGGAACAGCTCCAGCGCGGCGGCGGCGGCCACGATCGGGGTACCGTCCGCGCCACCGGCGGCCCGCCAGCCCCAGTAGCAGAAGAGCGGGCGCAGCCGCTTGCCGCCGGCCAGCACGAACCGGTGCAGGGTGGTGAAGACGCCCCGGGGCGCCCCGTCCGGCCAGTCCGGGTCCTGCCGGTCGAGGAAGGCGACGAGCTGGGCGTCGAAGCGCTTCCGTAGTTCGCCGAGATCCACCTCCGGCACGGTCGCCGTCATGACCGCCCTCCCCCGGTCGCGGCGGGATCGACGCCGGAGAGGCGGAGCAGCAGGCTCTTGACCTCGGTGGCCTGGTAGCGGTCCCGGGCCACCGACCGGTCCGAGCAGATCAACACCGGGCCGTCCGCCGGATCGGCCGGCAGCCGGCCGTGCGAGCCGCGTACCGCCCGCGCGCCGGCATCCAGCCCGACCACGCTCATCAGGTAGCGCATCCCGAGCTTCTTGCGGGCCAGCGCCACCGCCGCCCGGCGCTTCGCCGCGCCCGGCGCGGCCGGGTCGAAGAAGAGCTCGGCCGGGTCGTACCCGGGTTTGCGGTGGATCTCCACCAGCCGGGCGAAGTCCGGGGCCCGGGCGTCGTCCAACCAGTAGTAGTAGGTGAACCAGGCGTCCGGCTCGGCGACCAGCACGAGTTCGCCGGCCCGCTCGTGGTCCAGCCCGTGCTCCGCCTTGCCGGCGGCGTCCAGCACCTGCGCTACCCCGCTCAGCCCCGCGCAGAGCTTCGCCACCGCCGGCACGTCGGCCGGGTCCTTCACGTAGACGTGCGCGATCTGGTGGTCGGCGACCGCGAACGCCCGGGAGGTCCACGGGTCCAGGTACTCCATCCCGTCCTGGGTGTAGACCCGGAGCAGCCCCTCGGCCCGGAGCAGCCGGTTCACGTCCACCGGCCGGCTCGCCTCGGTGATGCCGTACTCCGACAGCACCACCACTGTCGCGTTCCGGGCGGCCGCCGCGTCCAGCAGCGGGCCGAGTACCCCGTCCAGTTCGGTCGCGGCGGCCGCCGCCTGCGGCGAGGACGGGCCGAAGCGTTGCAGGTCGTAGTCGAGGTGCGGGACGTAGACCAGGGTCAGGTCGGGATTCTTCTCCACCATGATCTGCTCGGCCGCCCGGCAGATCCACCGCGACGACGGCAGCCCCGCCCCCGGACCCCAGTACGTGAAGAGCGGGAACCCGCCCAGCTTCCCGGTCAGCTCGTCGTGCAGCTCCGGCGGGTCGGTGTAGCAGTCCGGCTCCTTGCGCCCGTCGGCGTAGTAGATCGGCCGGGGCGTCACCGTCCAGTTCACGTCGGCGCCCATCGCGTACCACCAGCAGACGTTCGCCACCGTGTAGTCCGGGCGCTCCCGGCGGGCCGCCTGCCAGACCTTCTCCCCACCCATCAGCGCGTGGTGCTGCCGCCAGAGGAAGACCTCGCCGAGGTCCCGGAAGTACCAGCCGTTGCCGACGATGCCGTGCGCGGCCGGCAGCGCCCCGGTGAGCAGCGTCGCCTGGGCCGAGCAGGTGACCGCCGGCAGCACGGTGCCGAGTTCGGCCTGGCAGCCGGCGTCGGCCACGGCGCGCAGCCGGGGCATGTGGGCGAGCAGTCGGGGGGTCAGCCCGACCACGTCGATCACGACCAACGGGTCAGCCATCGTGCCTCCTCGGCGCGGGTACGGGGGCGCCGGAGTCCTCGGTCAGCCCGAGCGCGACGAGTTCGTCGCGGGCGAAGGCCAGTTCGGCGGCGATCCCGCCGGCCAGCTCCGCGTCCGACCCCGGGCGCTGCCCGGCCGGCAGCACCCCCCAGGTGTACGTCTCGACGTCCAGGTGGTCGCAGCCGGCGACCGGCCCGGCGAACAGCTCCCGCAGCGCGTCCCGGAGCACCGGCACGGTGGACTCCAGCGGCGCGGCGGGTACGGCGTGCAGCGGTACGTGGTAGTGCACCCGCCAGGCGCCGGGCAGCCCGGCGTCCAGCGCCGCGTCGAGGTCGTCGGCGGCGTGTGCCGGGTCGGCCGGGTCGGCGGAGTGCCGGCACGGCTCGGCGCGGGTCTGGTGCAGGAAACGCGGTTCGACGTACCCGCGCAGCACGTCGGCGGCGGCGACCGGGTCGGCGGCGGCCAGCGCGGCCGAGACCTGCACCTTCACCACCGGCAGCCCGGCGGCGCGGAGCCGGCCCAGCGCCTGCGCCGGATCCTCCCAGGCGCAGGCGAGGTGGGCCAGGTCGAGGCAGATGCCGAGCCGGTCGGTGTCCACCCGGGACAGTGCGGCTACCGCCTGGCCCGTCGACTCGACCACGCAGCCCGGCTCCGGCTCGAAGCCGACCCGGACCGCCCGGCCGGTACGCCAGGCGATCTGGGTCAGCCCGGCGGCCAGCTCGTCGAGCACCCGGGCCGCCCGGTCGGCCTGCCGCCGCTCCCACGGCTGGCGCCAGGCCAGCGGCAGGGTGGAGACCGAGCCCCGGACGGCGTCGTCGGGAAGCAGGTCGACCAGTACGGTGGCCAGGTTCAGGGTGTAGACCAGCCGCTCCCGGGTGGTCCAGTCCGGGTGGTAGACGGCCTGCTTCACCACCGGGGCGTGGAAGGACTGGTAGGGGAAGCCGTTCAGGGTCACCACCTCCAGCCCGCGCGCGGTCAGCTCGGCGCGCAGCCGCCGCCGGGTCTGCGGGTCGGCGGCGAGTCCGGCCGCCACCGGCGCGGCCAGCCACAGCCCCAGTCCGAGTACGTCGGCGCCCAGCCGTTCCCGGATCGGCACCGCGTACGTGTCGAGCTGTCCCAGCACCCCGGCCAGGTCCTCGGCCGGATGCACGTTGGTGCAGTAGCTCAGGTGCACCAGTTGCCCGTCGGCGTGCCGCAGCCGCATCAGCTACCGCCCCGCAGGATCGAGTTCCCCTCGAAGGTGACCGGCGGCGCCTCGCCGGACGACTCGTCCGGGTCGAGGTCCAGCCGGCCGGACTGGCCGTAGAACTCCACCGGGTTGCGCCAGAGCACCCGGTCGACATCGTCGGCGTCGAATCCGGCGGCCAACATCGCCTCGCCGGTGGCCCGGGTCAGCAGCGGGTCCGACCGGCCCCAGTCGGCGGCCGAGTTGACCAGCATCCGCTCGGTGCCGTACCTGCGGAGCAGCTCGACCATCCTCGGCGGCGACATCTTCGTCTCGGGATAGATGGAGAAGCCGAGCCAGCAGCCGGTGTCCCGGACCAGCGGCACGGTCACCTCGTTGAGGTGGTCGATCACCACCCGGCCGGGGTCGAGCCCGGACTCGGCGACCACCGCCAGGCTGCGTTCGGTGCCCCGGGCCTTGTCCCGGTGCGGGGTGTGCACCAGGGCCGGCAGCTCGTGTTCGACCGCCAGGGCGAGCTGGGCGGCGAAAACCTCGTCCTCCTCCGGCGTCATCGAGTCGTAGCCGACCTCGCCGACCGCCACCACGCCGTCCTTGTCGAGATAGCGGGGCAGCAGCTCGAGCACCTCCCGGCAGCGCGGGTCGTTGGCCTCCTTCGGGTTCAGCGCGATCGTGGCGTGGTGCCGGATGCCGAACTGGCCGGCCCGGAACGGCTCCCAGCCGACGAGGGAGTCGAAGTAGTCGACGAAGGAGGCGGCGCTGGTCCGGGGCTGACCGAGCCAGAACGCCGGCTCCACCAGGGCGCGTACCCCGGCGGCGGCCATCCGCTCGTAGTCGTCGGTGGTCCGCGAGGTCATGTGGATGTGCGGGTCGAAGATCCTCATTACGCCTCCTCCGCAGCCGGCCCGGTCGGGGTCCCCGACCGGTGCAGGGCGCTCAGTCGATCCAGCAACGCGGTCGCGTCGGCCGGCATCTCACGGCCGGCCGCCCGGCGCTCGTCGGCGAACCCGGCCAGCATGCCGGCCAGCTCGGCGTCGGCCCGCCGGTCGAGCCCGTGCACGGCGGCCAGCGGGATGCCGGTGAAGACGCACTTGAGCACCGCCTGCCGCCAGGCGGCCTGGTCGAGCCGGTCGGCGTACGGGCCGAGGGCGGCGGCGACCAGCCGGGTGTCGTTGGTCCGGATCGCGTCGTGCAGCAGCGGTACCCCGGCGTCGCCGACCGGCAGCAGCGGCAGTGCCCGGAGTACCGCCCGCTTCTCGGCCGCGTCGCCCTCGCGGTAGCGGGCCTCGATCTGGCCGGGCAGCTCGGCCGGGGGCAGCGCGCCGAGCAGCAGTACCCGGGCCGCGTCGTCGGCGGACCACTGCGGCAGGTCGGGCAGGGGCGCCCGGCCGCACCTGCGGCCGGCCGCCGCGAAGAGCCGCCCGATCGCCGACGGTTCGGCCCCGACCCGGCGTAACGCCTCGGCCAGCCATGGCTCGGGCGGCCGCCCGTCGGGTACGGCCAGCAGCGCCGCCCGCAGTCGTTCCAGTTCCGGTTCCGGTTCCATCCGGTCCTCCCCAGTCTTTCCGGTGTGGATGGTGGTCGCGGTCCCCCCGGTGGTGGTACGTGGTCGGTCCGGTGTGCCGGTCACCGCCCCCGGTCCGGCAGTGCGCCGCCCCGCGCCTCGGTGAGCCCGGCGTCGGCGGCGGCGCCCCGGAGGAAGTCGATCGACTGCGCCGCCACGGTGGGGGCGGCGTGCGAGTGCCGGGGCAGCTCGACGGCGACCAGTCCGGCGTAACCGGCCTCGGCCAGCGCCCGCAGTACGGGCGGGAAGTCGATCTCCCCGGTGCCGAACTCCAGGTGCTCGTGCACGCCCCGGCGCATGTCGTCGATCTGCACGTTGACCAGGTGCGGAGCCACCTGCGCGACGCAGTCGGGCACCGGCTGCGGCTCCAGGCACCGGCAGTGTCCGATGTCGAGGGTGATGCCGAAGCCGGGCGGGCCGCCCAGGGCGTCCCGCAGCCGCCACCAGTCGGCGATCTCCGCCACCAGCATGCCCGGCTCCGGCTCGAAGCCGAGCGGCATCCCGGCGGCGTCGGCGACCTCGACCAGTTCGGCACAGCCGGCGACGAGCCGATCCCAGGCGGTCGCCGGCTCGACGCCGGCCGGTCGTACCCCGGACCAGAAGGAGACCGCCTCGGCGCCCAGGTCGGCGCCGATCGCGACGGCCCGGCGGAGGAACTCGACCCGTAGCGCGTTGTCGTCGTGCAGCAGCGTCGGGGCGTGCTTGCGCCAGGGGTCGAGCAGGTAGCGTGCCCCGGTCTCGATCACCACCCCGAGGCCGTGCGCGGCGAGGCTCCGGCCCACCGCCGCCACCCGGGCCGCCAGCTCCGGGGCGAACGGGTCCAGGTGGTCGTGGTCCAGGGTCAGCGCCACACCCTGGTAACCGAGGTCGGCGATGACCCGCAGCGCGTCGTCGAGGCGGTGGTTGGCGAAGCCGTTGGTCCCGTACCCGAACCGCAGGCCGGGCAGTGCGGCGGCGGCCCCGGAAGCGCTCACGTCGGCGACACCAGTCGGGCGAGCCGTCGCCCGATCGGGGCGGCGGCGGCAACCGCGACGCCGAGCAGCGTGGCACCGGTCCGGGCGACCAGCGCGCCCTGGAGCGCGGGCAGGCCGGTGATGCCGGCGCCGACCGCCGCCCGGACCCGGGACGCCTGCGGGTCGGCCGCCACCCGGGCCTGCGCGGTGCCGTACTGGAGTCCGTACCAGCCGGCGAGGGCGGCCGGGACCAGGGTGCGCCGGCCGGTGCGGCGGGCCGGCTCGGTGCAGCGGGTGACCGCGGCAGCGGCCACCGCGGCGGTACCGGCCAGGGTCGCCGCCGGCAGCGCCCGGGTCGCCCCGGATACCTCCCGTCGGGAGAGTTCGGTGACCGTGTACGTGTGCGCGGCCACCGTCAGCGCCGCCGGTACCGCCCGGACCATCCGACCCCGGCTCGCGCCGAGCAGCACGTCCAGCCCCCGGCAGGTGGCCATCACCGCCGGCCCGGCCGCGGTGTTCTTGGCCCAGAGGTCGTACGCCCAGACCGCGCCGGCCAGCGGCACCGCCACGGCCAGCGCCCGGCGGCCACCGGCCAGCCCGGCGAGCCCGATCCCGGCGGCGGTGAGCCCGGCCGAGACGCCGAGGGCGAACCCCGGCGAGACCCGGCCGCTCGGGATCGGCCGCTCGGGCCGCTCCCGCGCGTCGAGTTCGCGGTCCGCGAGGTCGTTGGCGGCCATCCCGGCCCAGTAGAGCAGCACGGAGGCCCCGGCCAGCCCCGGTACCCGGCGGTCCAGCGCGTCGGCGGCGGCCGCCCCGGCCACCACGTCCCCGGGGACCGAGAGCGCGGCCGGCGCCCGGACCAGCTCGGTCAGGTCACGCAGTGACGGCATCCGAGTCCCCCGAAGTCAGCGCGGCGTCCAGCTCGCGGACGAAGGCGCGCAGCGTGGCCCACTGTTCGGCGAGGGCGTGCGGCACCTCGCCGAGCGGGTCCTTGAAGAAGAACGCCAGCTCGGTGAGGGGGCCGGTCCGGCCGGCCCGGTGCGCGGCGGCGGTCAGCCGGGCCAGGTCGAGCACCAGCGGCGCGGCGAGGGAGGAGTCGCAGCCGTGCCAGGTGAACTCCATCCGCATCGGGGTACCGAGGAAGCCGGCGAAGGTGACCAGGTCCCAGGCGGTCTTGAAGTCGCCGATGTCGTCGACGTACTCGATCCGGGTGTTGCCCTGCGGGACGTAGCCGAGGGTCTCGCCGAGTACCCGCTGCTTGCTGGCGGACTTGGCCGCGTTCGCCGCCGGTTCGGCCAGGTTGGCGCCGTCGCCGCCGCCGAGCAGGTTGGTGCCGGACCAGCTCCGTACCCGCAGGTTCCGCATCGCGAACATCGGGGCGAGGACCGACTTCACCAGCGTCTCGCCGGTCTTGCCGTCGTGCCCGGCGTACGGGAGGCCGGCCTGACGGGCCAGCTCGGCCAGGGCGGGGAGCCGGGCGCCGGTGGACGGGGTGAAGTCCACATAGGAACATCCGGCGGTGAAGGCGGCGTAGGCGTACGTGGAGCTGACCGGCAGTGGGCTGCCCTGGGTGAGCGCGGCGTCCAGTTCGGAGAGCCGGGCGTGTGCCGGGTGCGCCTGCGGGGCCGGCTCGGTCGAGGAGACGTTGACCACCACCACCCGGTCGAGTCGGTGCCGTTCCCGGAATCCCGTCAGGTCGGCGACGATCGTCTCGACGGTGGCCGCCTGCGGGCCACCGCTCGGTGCCGGCCGCAGCTCGGCCTCGACCGCGCCGAGTTCCTCGGCCAGCGCCGCCACCAGCCGGGCCGGCAGTACGCCCGCCTCGGCCAGCGCCTCGGCCTTCTTCACCAGCGGGGTGGTGGCGATGTCGTGCCCACCGAAGACCAGGTCGGCCAGGGCCGGCAGGGCGGCGCTACGCAGGGCCGGCAGCTCGGTCACGCAGCCTGTCGGCTCGGCCAGCCCGGCTCGCAGGGCCAGCGCCCCGACCGTACTGGTCACGGCGACCGAACCACGCCCGCCAACCAGCCAGATACCCGTACGCATAGTGCTCCTCCCTCCGGTGCCGGCACGGCCCCTGGGCCGACCGGGGGTGTACTACGACGAACCGTGCCATGTCTCGGATCGGCCCACCGAGTCCACCTATCGGGACATCTTGCCTCGCAGCTGTGAAAAGCGCCCCGCCCGCCCGACCGTCGCGGTGGAACATCCCGTGCGGCAGCGCCGGAGTCGGCGGCAACGACACTGCTCGGGTCCGTGACCGTGCGGGCGGACGGGGCTTGGTAGGCAGGGCCGGTCGGCGTCGCGGTCCTGCCTCCCCCGGTCCGGTGCGGCCGGGCGGCGGGGGTTGCCGGCTCCGGTCGCAGGTCTCGCTGTGGAGTTGTGCCACCACCGGCCACTGTGGACGGCGAGGCGAAGTCGTCGGGCGAAGTCGTCGGGGCGGCCCCGGCCGGGTGGCCGGGACGGGTCGTGCTGCGGGGCCGGTCCGGGGGTCACCGGCGGCGGTGGTACCACCGGCCGGGGGTCGGCCGGTGCGGTTCCGGCGTCCGGTGCGACCGGGGAATCCCGGTCCGGCCACACCGGACGGCCGTGTCACCTGTCGCCCGGCACGGCTGGAGCGGACTCCGCCGTGCGCGTGCGCACTCCTTCCGGGTCGACCTCCCTCCGGTCGCGGGGCGCAACCGCGACCGGACCCTCGCCGGTCGTTCCGGAAAGCTTCTCGGGTCGGGTTCCGGCCCAAGCCCGGGCCGGGCCACCCGACGGGTGGACAACTTCTTCCGGCGGTGCCGGCTCCGCGCCCGGGGGCTGCGAAGCCGGCGTACGCCGGTCGTGCGAGTTACGCGGTGACCGGAGCGGGTACCTGCTCCACCGCGGTGAAGGACGAGCCCAGCTCCGCCGAGCGCTCCACGGCGTCCAGCACGAGCTGGACCTGGAGCGCTTCGGTGAACGACGGGGACGGGTCCGATCCGCTGGCGATCGCCGCGAGGAAGTCCCGCAGCTCGTGCGTGAACGAGTGCTCGTAGCCGATGATGTGTCCCGGCGGCCACCATGCCGCCATGTACGGGTGGTCGCCCTCGGTCACCAGGATCCGCCGGAAGCCCTGCTCGGCACCGGGCTCCGTGGCGTCGTAGAACTCCAGCTCGTTGAGGCGTTCCAGGTCGAACGCCACCGAGCCGAGCGAACCGTTGATCTCGACCCGCAGTCCGTTGCGCCGCCCGGTGGCGAACCGGGTCGCCTCGTAGGTGGCGAGCGCGCCGCCGTCGAGCCGGGCCACGAAGACCGCCGCGTCGTCGACGGTGACCTGACCCATGGCGGCCCCGGCACCGTCGGCCGAGGCGGCCAGCCCGCTCGACTCTGCCGGCAGCGGACGCTCCTTGACGAAGGTCTCGGTGATCGCGCTGACCCCGGCGATCCGCTGACCGGTCACGAACTGGGTCAGGTCGATGATGTGCGCCCCGATGTCGCCGAGCGCACCGGACCCCGCCTTGTCCTTCTGCAGCCGCCACACCAGCGGGAACTGCGGGTCGGTGATCCAGTCCTGCAGGTAGACCGCGCGGACGTGCCGAATCGCGCCGAGCCGGCCGGAGGCGACCAACTCCCGCATCAGGCTGACCGCGGGTACCCGGCGGTAGTTGAACCCGCACATGGCCCGTACGCCCACCGTCTGGGCCTTGGCCGCCGCGGCGACCATGGCCCGAGCCTCCTCGACCGTGTTGGCCAGCGGCTTCTCGCACAGTACGTGCTTGCCCGCCTCCAGGGCCGCGATGGTGATCTCGGCGTGGCTGTCGCCGGGCGTACAGACGTCGACGATGTCGATGTCGTCCCGGGCGATCAGCTCGCGCCAGTCGGTGGTGTGGCCCTCCCAGCCGAGCCGGCCGGCCGCGTCGGCGACCTTGGACTCGTCCCGGCCGCAGATCAGGGCCATCCGGGCACGTACCGGCAGGTCGAAGACGCGGTTCACGGTCCGCCACGCCTGCGAGTGCGCGGCGCCCATGAACGCGTAGCCGACCATGCCGACCCGCAGTTCTTTCTCATTCGTGGACAAGGTGGGTCTCCCCCCGGTGTGTCAGAACCCGAGCTTGGCGTACTGGCTCGCGTTCTCCTTCGTGATCGTCTCGGAGGCCAGAGTGATCTCCTTCGGCACCTGCAGCTCGACCAGGTCGGACATGCCCTTGCCCTGGCCGATGAGCCGGGCCAGCGAGATCGCCGACGAGGCCATCGAGGGGCTGTAGGTGACGGTTGCCTTCAGGACGCTGTTGTCGGCCGCGATCGCGTCGATGGCGGCCTTGGAGCCGGCGCCGCCGACCATGATGAACTCGGAACGGTTGGCCTGCTTGATCGCCGCGAGTACCCCGATGCCCTGGTCGTCGTCGTGGTTCCACAGCGCGTCCATCTTGGGCAACGCCTGGAGCAGCTGCGAGGCCTCGCTCTGGCCGGTGTCGGCGGTGAACCGGGCGGCGCGGCGGTTGGCCACCTTGAAGCCGTAGACGGCCAGTTCGGCGGCGAAGCCGGCGGACCGCTCCTTGGTCAGCTCCAGCTCGTCCATGCCGGCGATCTCGCCGATGATCGGGTTGGCGATGCCCTTGGCCTTCATCTGCTCGCCGATGTAGCGGCCGGCCGCGACGCCCATGCCGTAGTTGTCGCCCTTGATCTGGAGCCGGTAGGCCAGCGCGTCCGGGAACGCCCGGTCCAGGTTGACCACCGGGATGCCGGCCTTCATCGCCTCCAGCCCGGAGGCGTTCAGCTCCTTGCCGTCGTGCGGCAGCATGACGATCACGTTCGGCTTCTGCGAGATCAGCGTGGAGAGCGCGGCCCGCTGGGCGGCGGCGTCCGCACCGGCGGCCACCGTCTTGAACTCCACGTCCGAGAAGACCTTCGCCTGCGCCTCGGCGTTCTTGGTGATGGCGGCGAGCCAGCCGTGGTCGGCGGCCGGGGCGGAGAAGCCGATGACCACCCGCTCGCCCGGCGCGCTGTTCGGGTTGGCGGCGTTGTCCGCCTCCTTGACCTGCTCGTTCCCGCCGGAACCGGAGCCGGTGTCATTGCTGGTGCAGGCGGTGAGCAGGGCACCGGCGCCCACCGCCGCCCCGCCGAGCAGCAGCCGGCGGCGGGACAGGTCACGCACCGGCCGGAGCGGATCGTGCTGGGTCATAACGACCTCCTGGTTATTTCGACTTCGGGTGGGGTGAGGTGGGTGAGGTCCACCGGCCGGTGGCCGGGGTGGGCCACCGGCGGCGGGCGCCACCGGATTGCTGCGGTGCGTCAGTTCGTCGAGCTGAGCTTGTTTCTGGCGAGGAGCTGGGTGACCGACTTGAACCGGAACTGCTGGACCAGTACGGCGGCGACGATGATGCCGCCCTTGACCATGTTCTGCGCCTCGGTGGAGAGGCCGTTGATCGCGAACAGGTTGGTGATGGTGGCGAAGATGATCACACCGAGCAGGGAGCCGATGATCGTGCCCCGGCCGCCGCTGAGCAGCGTGCCACCGATGATCGCCGCGGCGATCGCGTCGAGTTCGTAGAGGTTCGCCATCGCCGCCTGTGCGGAGTTCGCCTGGGCGGTGAGCATGATCGCGGCGATTCCGCAGCAGAGGCCGGAGAGCGCGTAGAGCAGCATGCTGTGCCGGCGTACGTTGATGCCGGCCAGCCGGGCCGCCTCCGGGTTGCCGCCGACCGCGACCGTACGCCGGCCGAAGGTGGTGCGGTTGAGCAGCACCCAGCCGGCCGCGACCACCCCGGCGAGGATGAAGACCAGCACCGGGATGCCGAGGAGGTCCGTACTCGCGATGCCGTTGATGGTCGCGTTGTTGGAGACCTGGGTCTGCTTGTCGGAGATCTCGGCGGCGAGACCCCGGGCGGCGACCAGCATGGCCAGGGTGGCGATGAACGGCACCAGCCGGCCGTACGAGATCAGGAAGCCGTTGACCAGCCCGACGCAGACCGCCACCACGATCGCCGTGAAGATCATCCCCCCGGCGCCGTAGCTCTGGGTCGCGACCGTGGTGCTCCAGACCCCGGCCAACGCCACGATCGCGCCGACCGAGAGGTCGATCCCGCCACCGATGATCACGAAGGTCATCCCGACGGTCACCACGCCGACCACCGAGGCCAGGGTGAGGATCGAGAAGATGTTCGCCCGGACCCAGGACGGGTCGCCGTACAGGTCGGGGCGGGTGACGACGCCGATGATGATCAGCACCACCAGTACCCCGACCAGGCCCAGGTTGCGCCGGAAGGTCTCACCCGCGTCGCCGCTCCACCGGCCGGTGCCGTTCCCGGGCGCACCGGCGCCCTTGTGCACCGGCGCTCCGGCCGGTGCCGGCGACACCGGCGACGGCCGGTCAACCGGCGGCGCCGTTCCCGCCGGCGCGGCGGTCTCGGTACGTTCGGTCACGCTGGCGCCCCCTCCATCAGCGACCCCGCCATCACGAGGTCGAGCACGGTGTCTTCGTCGAGTTCTCCGGCCGGCGCTTCGTGCACCACCCGGCCCTCCCGCATCACCAGCACGCGGTCGGCCAGGCCGAGCACCTCCGGCACCTCGCTGGAGACCAGCAGTACGCCCACTCCCCGGGCGGCCAGCGCCCGGATCACCTGGTACAGCTCGGCGCGGGCGCCGACGTCGACGCCCCGGGTCGGCTCGTCGAGCAGCAGCAGTTTCGTGTCGCCGAGCAGCCAGCGGCCGACCACGACCTTCTGCTGGTTGCCGCCGGAGAGCGTCCGGACCGGTCGCCGGACGTCCCGGGGCCGCAGCTCCAGCCGGTCGGCGACCTCGTTCGCCTCGGCCCGCTCCCGGCGCGCGTCGGTGAAGCCCAGCCGGGCCCAGCGGGTGAAGGTGGCCAGCGTGACGTTGCGGTAGATCGGCTCGCCGAGCAGCAGCGCCTGGCTCTTGCGCTCCTCCGGGGCCATCCCCATCCCGGCCCGGACGGCGGCGCCGACACTGCCCGGCCGGACCGGCCGGCCGGCCATCGAGACCGTGCCGGAGCTGGCCCGGCGGGCCCCGAAGATCGTCTCCAGCAGCTCGGAGCGGCCCGAGCCGACCAGACCGGCGATGCCGACGATCTCGCCGGCCCGCACGGTCAGCGACACGTCGGCGAACTCGCCCTCCCGGCCGAGTTCGCGCACCTCCAGCAGGGTCGCGGCGGCCGGGGCCTCGGCGGGGCGGTCCGGGAAGACGTACTCGATGGTCCGGCCGGTCATCCGGCTGACCAGGTCGCGGGTCGGGGTGGATCGGGCCGGCAGGTTCGCCGCGGTGGTCCGGCCGTCCTTGAGTACGGTGACCCGGTCACCGATCTCGCGGATCTCCTCCAGCCGGTGCGAGATGTAGATGACCGCGATGCCCTGGGCGGTCAGCTCCCGGATGATCCGGAACAGGTTGCCGACCTCGTCGTGCGCCAGTACGGCGCTCGGCTCGTCCATGATGATCAGTCGCGCCTCGTGCGAGAGCGCCCGGGCCATGCTGACGATCTGCTTGCCGGCCGAGGGCAGCGAGCGCACCATCCGGCGGGGCGGAATCTCCGGGTGCCCGAGCCGGCCCAGGATCTCCCGGGTCTGCCGGGCCATGTAGCCGCGCCGGACGAAGCCGAGAGTCTTCGGTTCGTGCCCGAGGAAGGCGTTCTCGGCGACCGACAGGTCCTCGACCAGGTCGAGTTCCTGGTAGATGGTGGCGATGCCGGCCTTCATCGCGGCCTGCGGGTTGCGATGCGTGACCGGCTCGCCGAGCCACTCCACCTGCCCCGAGTCGGGCTGGTGCGCACCGGAGAGGACCTTGATCAGCGTCGACTTCCCGGCGCCGTTCTGGCCGAGCAGGCAGTGCACCTCGCCGGCCCGCACCTCGAGCTGCACCCCGTCCAGGGCGCGTACCCCGGGAAAGGTCTTGACCACGTCGGTGAGCCGGAGGACGACCTCGCCGGGCACCGTGTCGGCGGGCGGGGTGACCAGCGGCGGCGGGTCACCCACCGGGCCGGTCCCGGTCGGGTTCCGTACGCCGGCCGGGGCGGTCTCGTCGGCGCCGGTCCGCTCGGCATCGCCGGACCGCTGGTCGGGTTCGGTCATGACGTCTCCTCGTTTGGCTCGTCGCCGCCACGACCCGACCGAGCGGGCCGGCAGGGGCTTGCGCTCCGGCCGGTCATGACGCCTCCGCGAACGCGACGTCGGTGGCGAGCACGGCCGCGCCGGTGACCCCGGCCCGGGAACCGAGTTCGGAGAGCACCACCGGCAGGTTGCCGGTGGCCAGCGGCAGCGAGCGTCGGTAGACCACGCTGCGGATCTCCGCCAGCAGGATGTGGCCGAGCTGGGCCAGCCCGCCGCCGATGACGATCATCGACGGGTTGGCGAAGCTGACCAGGCCGGCGAGTACGCCGCCGACCCGCCGCCCACCGTCGCGGATCAGCCGGATGCAGGTCACGTCCCCCTCGATGGCGCCCTCGGCGACGTCGAGCGCGGTGACCGTACCGGTGGCGGCGAGTCGCTCGGCCAGCGCCGGTGAGGTGCCGCTGCGGGCCGCCACGGTGGCCTCCTTGGCCAGCGCGGCCCCGCTGAACAGCGCCTCCAGGCAGCCGACGTTGCCGCACGAGCACATCGGGCCGTGCGAGTCGACCTGGATGTGCCCGATGTCGCCGGCACAGCCGTCGGTGCCCCGGTAGACCTCGCCGGAGAGGTAGATGCCGCAGCCGATGCCGGTGCCGATCTTGACGAACAGGAAGTCGTCGACCGAGTGCGCCACTCCGCCGTGCCGCTCGCCGATGGCCATGATGTTGACGTCGTTGTCCACCACCGCCGGGCAGCCGTGCTCGCGGGTCAGCAGCTCCCGGACGGGGAACCGGTCCCAGCCGGGCATGATCGGCGGCGAGACCGGTACGCCGTCCCGGAAGCTCACCGGCCCCGGTACGCCGATGCCTACGGCGTGCAGCCGCTCGTACGCCCCGTCGACCCTGGCCTTGTGCAGGAGTTCGTGCACCCGTTGCAGGATCACCTTGGGGCCGGAGCGGATGTCGGTGGTCTCGGCGTACGCGGCGACGGGTTCGAGCCTGCCGTTGACCACCTCGACGTCGATCGAGCTGGCGCCCAGGTCGACGGCGGCGAACCGCAGGTCGGGGCTGAGTTCGACCAGCGTGGAGCGGCGACCGCCCCGGGAGGCGGCGAGTCCGGCCTCCGCCACGTAGCCGAGGCTGACCAGCCGCTCCAGCTCGGCGAGCAGGCGCGGCCGAGGAATCTGCAACCGGTCGGCGAGTTCGGCCCTGGACACCGCCCCCTCGTCGCGCAACAGCCGCAGCAGCCGCAGATGCAGCGCTTCCGGGGTGCGCACAGGGACTCACCTCC
The DNA here is from genome assembly GCF_036421995.1 of Plantactinospora veratri. NCBI lineage: Bacteria > Bacillati > Actinomycetota > Actinomycetes > Micromonosporales > Micromonosporaceae > Plantactinospora > Plantactinospora veratri. The sequence goes on along the minus strand of NZ_JAZGQL010000030.1, from coordinate 76,141 downwards.
GTCAGGCTCACGTTCACGTCGACGCAACGCCAGCGCGTTGTGTTCGACACAGTAGGAGGCTTCCGGAGGCGGTGTCTAGAGCTTCATCCAAGATGACGCTAACTTTTGTCCTAACGGACGAAAGTTAGTTGTTGATCAAGGAAAGCGCGGGGTCACTCACCGCGACCCCGCCGCTTCCGGAGCTTGCGGTCGTCCCGCAGCGAGACGTACGGCTCCCGCTCCGCCGAACCGCCCGACCGGATCGTCCGCTCCCGTTCCAACTCCGCGCTCAGCTCGGCACCGAGCAGGATCGCGACGTTGGAGAGCCAGAGCCAGACGAGGAAGACGATCACCCCGGCCAGCGAGCCGTAGGTCCGGTTGTACGAGGCGAAGTAGCTCACGTAGAGCGCGAAGCCGGCGGAGACGACCGCCCAGGCCACGACGGCGAAGACGCCACCGGGGCTGATCCACCGGAAGCGCTGCCGGGCGTTGGGTGCCGCCCAGTAGAGCACCGCGAAGATCAGACTGACCAGCAGGACCAGTACCGGCCACTTGCCGATGTCCCAGGCCGTCACTCCGGCCTCGCCGACACCCAGCCGCCGACCCACCTGCGCCGAGAGCCGCCCACTGAACACCAGCAGCACCAGGCTGATCAGCACCAGCAGCCCGATCAGGGCGGTCAGGCCGATCCGGAGCAGCAGGGTCCGGGCGAGCGGACGCCCCTCCGGCACGTCGTAGATCGCGTTGGCGGCCCGACTGAAGGCACCGATGTAGCCGGACGCCGTCCAGAACGCGCCGAGGATGCCGAGCACCGCGACCAGGCCGGCCGTCCCGGCACTCCCCTGGACCTGGGTGATCGCGGTCAGCAGGATGTCCCGGGCGGACGCCGCCGGCACCACGTCCCGGATCACGTCCTGCACACCGCGCACCGCCGCGTCGCCGAGCAGGCCCAGCACCGCCACCAGCACCAGCAGGGCCGGAAAGAGCGACAGCACCCCGTAGTAGGTCAGCGCCGCCGCCCAGTCCGTGACGTTGTCCTCCTGCGCCTCGCGCAGGGTCCGCCGCAGCACCGCGCCCCAGGCACTTCGGGGCAGCCGGCTCGGTCTGCCGGCCCGTCGCTCCTCGGCCATCCCGCTCTCCCTCGAACGGCGCCACCCGGGACGGTGCGACCACCGCCAGAATCGGGCTACCAGTCAGCTACTCACGGTAGTCGGCTTGGATAGCCGGCTCCGGTCCAACGGGTGTAGCCGGTGCGGTAGACCCCGCCCGGGGACGTCCGGGCACGCGGGTTCACTTGCAGAGCAGCCGGCCCATCCGGCGTCCCGCGACCACCAGCCCGAGCGCGGTCACGCCGACCAGGTAGAGGACGTCGCCGAGTTCGCCCCAACCGCCGCCCTGCACGGTGATGCCCCGGACCAGGTGCACCGCGCGGTAGAGCGGCGTCACCTCGACCACCCAGCGCAGCACCGCCGGGTACGCCTCGGCCGGCACGAACGTCCCGGAGAAGAGGAAGAGCGCGAACTGGGCCGAGCCCATCAGGTCGAAGTCCTGCCAACTGCGCATGAAGGTGGAGAGCGCCATGCCCAGCGCGCCGAACGCGAAGCCGACCAGTACGGCGGCCGGAAAGGCGACCAACGCGCGGATCCCGCTGGTCAGGTCCAGCCCCACCATCACGGCCAGGAACGCCGCCGAATAGAGGCTGCCCCGGAGCATCGCCCAGCCCAGCTCGCCGAGGGCGATCTCGAACGGCTGCACCGGGGTGGCGAGGATCCCGTCGTACAGCTTCATGTACTTCATCTTGCCGAAGAAATTGAACGTCGTTTCCGCCAGCGCCCCGCTCATCGCCGAGGCGGCCAGCATCGCCGGTGCCACGAACGCGGCGTACGACACCACGGTGCCGCTCGGCAGCGTCAGGTCGCCGACCAGCGCACCCACCCCGACGCCGATGGAGAGCAGATAGAGCAACGGCTCGAAGAAGCCCGAGATCAGCACCACCCAGTACGCGGACTTCAGCGCCGCGACGTTGCGCTCGGCCACCGAGGCCGCGCGGCGGGGTGCGCCCTCGAAACTGATCAGCCGAGGCAGGACGATGCTGACCACGGAAGCCTCTCTTCGTATCGGAACAGGCGGGAACGGGGCGGGCCGGCCGGCGACGGCTCAGACCACCAGCCGGCGGCGGAACGCCGAGTGCGCCAGCCACCAGCCGATGGCGACCCAGGCCGCGAGGTAGAGCAGGTGTCCGGGGACCGACCAGGCGGGCGCGACGCCGAGGGTGGCGGCCCGGCACAGGTCCACGCCGTGCCAGAGCGGCGACGCGTACGCCAGCCAGCGCAGCACCACTGGCAGCGACTCGACCGGGAAGAAGACCCCGGCGAAGAGGGTCATCGGGATCACCGCGAACCGGAACAGCAGCGCCAGATAGCTGTCGCTGCGTACCGATGAGCTGTAGGCGAAGACCGGTGCCGCCACCGCCGCCCCGATCAGCGCCACCAGTGGCAGGGTCGCCAGCGCCCACGGCGAGTGCAGCGCGCCGAAGGCCGCCGCCACGAGCAGGAAGGCGAGGCCGCTGGTGAGCACCCGGAACAGCACGAAGCCGAGCTGCCCGCCGAGGATGTCGGCCACCCGCAGCGGCGTCGCCGCCTGGGCGAAGTAGATCTTGATCCACTCGAAGTTGCCGAGCACCGGCCAGGTCGACTCGCCGATCGCCACCTGGAGCGCGGTCGAGGCGATCAACCCCGGCACCAGGAAGTCGAGGTAGGGCACCCCGGCCACCGGCGCCTCGACGTACGCCCCGACGCCCACCCCGAAGCCGACCATGGTGAGCAGGGGCAGCAGGAACGACGAGAAGACACCGGCCCGCCAGGTGCGGCGGTAGGCGACGAGGTTGTATTCGAGCACCGCCAGCGCGGGGAACCGCCCGACCAGTCCGGCCCGGGGGCGGGTGGCCGCCGTGGCCTCCAGGAGCGCCATCTCAGTCCACCAACGTCCGGCCGGTCAGATGCAGGAAGACGTCCTCCAGGCTGCTGCGCCGGACCAGCACGCTGGCCGGGGTCAGCGCCCGGGCGTGCACCTCGGCCACCGCGGCGTCGCCGTCGGTGACGTAGAGCAGGATCCGGTCCGGCAGCACCTCGACCCGCTCGGCGAGCCCGTCCAGCTTGCCCGCGAAGGCCTCCTGGCTCTCACCGGCGAAGCGCAGCTCGACCACCTCCCGGGTCGCGTAGCGGTCGATCAGCGCGCGCGGCGAGCCCTCGGCGACGATCCGGCCGCCGTCCATCACCACCAGCCGGTCGCAGAGCTGCTCCGCCTCGTCCATGTAGTGGGTGGTCAACACCAGCGTGACCCCCTGCTGCTTGAGCCGGAACAGCCGCTCCCAGACCAGGTGCCGGGCCTGCGGGTCCAGCCCGGTGGTCGGCTCGTCGAGCAGCACGATGTCGGGCTCGTTGACCAGCGCGCGGGCGATGGTCAACCGGCGCTTCATACCCCCGGAGAGCGGTTCCACCTTGCTGCCCGCCCGCTCGGCGAGCTGCACGAAGTCGAGCAGCTCGGCGGCGCGCTCCCGGGCCACCCGGCGCGGGATGCCGAAGTAGCGCGCGTAGGTGGTCAGGTTCTCCCGGACGGTCAGCTCCGGGTCGAGGTTGTCCAACTGCGGGCAGACGCCGAGCCGGGCCCGGATCGCCGGCCCGTCCCGCCGGGGATCCATCCCCATGATCCGCAACTCGCCACCGGTCGGCGGCGAGACACAGCCGACCATCCGCATGGTCGAGCTCTTGCCGGCACCGTTGGGGCCGAGGAACCCGAACGCCTCCCCCGCCCGCACGTCGACGTCGATCCCATCGACAGCGGTGAAGTCCCCGAACCGCTTGACCAGCCCTCGCGCCTGGATGAGAATCCCGTCCTTAGCCACGGGCTCGACCATAACCGCCAGGTCCGACACGCCCCACCGAGTTTCCGGGGCCGGTGAACTCAGAGGTCAGGGTCGGTGCCGGACCGGGCCGCCGTCACCAGCCGGTCGGTCTCGGCCACCACGGCCGGGTCCTCGACCGGCGTACCGGGGTCGTAGCGGACCGTCCAGGTCAGGCCGTCGACCCCCCGCACCTGCCGGGCCGCGATCCGCAGGCCGCCGTCGGGCAACCGGTGATGCGCCGTGTACGCCACCGAGCGGGTCACCCGGGCCCGCACCTGGTGCGGTACGTCACCCGGATCGAGAAGCAGGTAGGTCCGGACCGGCCCGTCGGCCACCACCCGGTAGTCGTCCCGCTGCACCACCGGCTCGGCCGGGGTGACCGCCAGGTCCCGACCCGACCAGACCGCCTTGTGCACGTCGTGCCAGCCCAGCCTCGCGGCGTCCCCCGGCAGCCAGAGCCCACGGTCGGTGACCACCACGATCTCCTCGCCGTCGCCCACCCGGGCCCAGTCGAGCACCCGCTCGCCGGACTCCAGCGCCGGACGCTGGTCGGCCGGCAGCTTCCGGCCACGGCGGAACAGGTTGAACGCCTCCATCGGCTACAGACCCCCCATCGCCTGCTCGCGCAGGGCTCGCGCGTGCTGCTCCAGGGAGAGCAGCTCACCGAAGAGCGCGAAGTACTCGTCCTTGTTGGCCGTCGGGTTGACCCGCTGCACCTTCGACTTCAGGTCCCGGATCCGGCTGGTCACCGAGCCCCACTCCAGCCGGGCCAGGGTGATCGAGACGTACCGGGGATCGGGGTCGGTGTCCAGCCGCAGCGGCTCCACGGCCAACTCGCCGACCAGCGCCGCGGCGGCCAGGTCGCCGCAGGCGTCGCGGACCCGCTCGATCCAGACCGCGCCGGTGGTCGCCGCCGTCGCGCCGCCGGCCGCCTCGATCGCGGCCCGCACCACCCGGTGTACGGGGTGCAGGTAGACCTCCGGCGCGAGCGCGTCGAACATCGGGCCGGCCAGCACCGGCACCTGGAGGGCGAGCTTGAGCGCCTCCCGCTCCACCAGCGACTGCGGGTTGTCCACCACCGGTGCCGCCCGCTGCGGCGGGGTCGGTCCGGCGCCGTTGCCCCGACGGGACTGCCCGGCCCCCTGCGCGGCGGCGGCGAGCACCGCCCGCTGCACCGGCTCGATCTCCATGCCGAGGTCACCGGCGAGCTTGCGGACGTACTCCGGACGCTTCTCCCGGTCCTTGAGCTTGGCCACCAGCGGCGCCGCCCGGCGCATCGCCTCGACCCGGCCGTCGACGGTGTCCAGGTCGTACCGGCCGAGCACCTGGCGCAGCGCGAAGTCGACCAGCGGCTCGCGGCGGGCGACCAGGTCCCGCACCGCCAGGTCGCCCTTTGCCAGCCGCAGCTCGCAGGGGTCCATGTTGTCCGGGCTGACCGCGATGAAGGTACGCCCGACGAACCGCTGGTCGTCCTCGAAGGCCCGCAGCGCCGCCTTCTGCCCGGCGGCGTCGCCGTCGAAGGTGAAGATGATCTCGCCGGCCACCGCGTCGGTGTCCATCAGCAGCCGGCGGAGCACCGAGATGTGGTCCGCGCCGAACGCCGTGCCGCAGGTCGCCACCGCCGTCGGTACGCCGGCCAGGTGGCACGCCATCACGTCGGTGTACCCCTCGACGATCACCGCCCGCCCCTGCCGGGCGATCTCCCGCTTCGCCTGCGAGATGCCGTAGAGCACGTGCGACTTCTTGTAGATCGGCGTCTCGGGGGTGTTCAGGTATTTGGGCCCGTCGTCGTCGGAGAAGAGCTTGCGGGCACCGAAGCCGATCACGTCGCCGGTCAGGTCCTTGATCGGCCAGAGCAGCCGGCGCCGGAACCGGTCGATGAGCGAGCCGGAGCGCGCCTCGCGGGCCAGCCCGGCGGTGACCAGTTCCTGGCCGGTGAAGCCCTTCTGCCGCAGGTGCTTGGTGAGCAGGTCCCAGGCGTCCGGGGCGAAGCCGCAGCCGTACGTCTGCGCCGCCGCGCGGTCGAAGCCGCGCTGGGCCAGGAACTCCCGGGCCGCCCGGGCCCCGGCGGTGCCGAGCTGGCCGGCGTAGAACTCGGCGGCGGCGGCGTGCGCGGCGACCAGCCGCTGCTTCTGCCCCTGCTGGGGACGGACGGGCGCGGGACCGGCCTCGATGTAGCGCAGTTGGATGTTGGCCCGGTCGGCGAGGCGTTCGACGGACTCGACGAAGGTCAGGTGCTCGGCGTCCATCAGGAACTTGATGGCGTCCCCGCCGGCCCCACAGCCGTGGCAGAAATAGACGTTTCGGGCAGGTGCCACGGTGAACGACGGGGTCTTCTCGTCGTGGAACGGGCAGAGTCCCTTGAGATTGCCGCCGCCGGCCGACTTGAGGGTGACCGTCTCGGAGATGATGTCGGCGATCGAGGTGCGCTCCCGTACCAGCGCGATGTCCTCGTCGCGGATCCGCCCGGCCACCGCCTCACCCCCTCCGGGCTACATCCTGCCCTGCCGGGCTGACGTGCACGGCGAAGGGGTGGCGGTGCGACGCGGTTCAGCCGACGGTCGCCGACTCCTCGGCCTCGACCTGCCGGTTCCAGTCGGGCTTGGCGGACCGCCAGCTCTCGTCGTCGTCGCCGCGACGCCAGTAGCCGGAGATGGAGAGCCGCTCCTTCGGCACCCGCAGTTCGGCACGGAGCATCCGGCGCAGCTCGCGGACGAAGTATGCCTCGCCGTGCACGAAGGCGTGCAGATCGCCGGGCGGGAAGGTGGCCGCGCGTACCGCCTCGACCAGGGCCTCGCCGACGACCCGGCCGGCACGGTGCACCCAGACGATCTCGGCGCAAGCCTCGGTGCGCAGTTCCTGCTCCTCGTCCGGCCCGGAGACCTCGACGAAGACCCGGGCCGGGACGGCGTACGGCAGCCGCTCCAGCGCCGCACCGATCGCCGGCAGCGCGCTCTCGTCGCCGACCAGCAGGTGCCAGTCGGCCAGCGGGTCCGGGGCGTACCCGCCGCCGGGGCCCCGGAACATCACCCGGTCGCCGGGGCGGGCCGCCGCGGCCCACGGACCGGCCAGCCCCTCGTCGCCGTGGTAGACGAAGTCCAGGGTCAGCTCCCGGGCCACCGCGTCCCAGGCCCGCACGGTGTAGGTGCGCAGCCGGGGCCACTGGTCGCGGGGCAGCTCGCGTTTGATCAGGTCGAGGTCGAGTGGCACCGGGTAGTCGACGCCGGCCGGCGGAAAGATCAACTTCACGTAGTGGTCGGTGTAGGTGTCGGCCGCGAATCCGGCCAGGCCCTCCCCGCCGAGCACCACCCGGATCATGTGCGGCGTGAGCCACGCCGTGCGCAGTACGCTGGCGTACCTGACCCCGGTTCCGTTCGAACTCTCCGCCATTAGTTTAGGCTACCCTAACTGCGGGTTCCGGGGTGTCCCCGGGGCCGCCGATCCGCCGGGCCGGGTCGTAGGCTGGCGACACGGATCACCCTCTGACCGGCCGGTCGCCGACCACCAGCCGGCTGCGGGGCGGCCATTCGTCTGGGGAGAAGGTCATGGGCCAGGGCGTACACGTGCAGGAGCTGCCGGGCATCGGCAAGCGGTACGACATCGATCTCGGGCACGGCGGCACCCGCGTCTCGATCGTGGTACGCCGGGACGGCACCCGCGACCTCTACGTCTTCACCTCCCGCTCGGACGAGCCCACCGCGGTGGTCGAACTCTCCGAGGAGCAGTCCCGCAAGGTCGGCGCCGTGCTCGGCGGGACCTTCTTCGCCTGACCCGCTCCGGCCCGCCTCCACCCGCCCTTCGCCCGACTCCCCCGTGCCCGCCCCTCCGTGGCCCGCCCTCCTCCGCCCGCCCTCCCTCGCCTGACCTCCGCCCGCCCTTCGCCTGACGTCACCGGGTTCCCGCCCGGCGCGACGGCATCCGATTGGAGTCCCCATGCACGCCGATCTGATCGGGTTCGGCGCGATCGTGCTGGTCGCCGGCCTGCTCGCCCGGGCCGGCCGCCGGATCGGCCTGCCCAGCGTGCCGTTCTTCATGCTGACCGGCATCCTGCTCGGCCCGGCCACCCCCGGTCCGGTACTGGTCGAGCATCCCGAGGACCTCGCCCTGCTCGCCGCCATCGGCCTGGTGCTGCTGCTGTTCAACCTCGGCGTCGAGTTCCCGGTACGGCAGGTCTTCGGCAGCGGGAAACGACTCTTCATTGCCGCCGCCTGCTCGATCGGGCTGAACGTCGGGGCCGGGCTCGCGCTCGGCTTCACCCTCGGCTGGGGCACCCCCGAGGCGTTCGTGATCGCCGGAGCGCTCGGCATCTCCTCCTCGGCGATCGCCACCAAGCTCCTCATCGAGCTGCGCCGGCTGGCCAACGCCGAGACCCCGATCATCCTCGGCATCATCGTGATCGAGGACCTCTTCCTCGCCATCTACCTGGCGCTGCTCTCGCCGATCCTGGCCGGTGCCACCTCGCCGGGCGACATCGCGCTGCACATCGGGATGAGCTTCGGCTACCTGCTGCTGCTGGTGGCGGTGGCGAAGTGGGGCGCCCGGGCGATCGGCGCCCTGATCGGCGACCGCGAGGACGAACTGCTCGCCATCGGGATGGTCGGACTGGTGGTACTGGTCGCCGGGCTCTCGGCCGAGGTCGGCGTCTCCGACGCGATCGGCGCACTCATGATCGGCCTCGTCGTCGCCCGGACCGCCGTACGGGAACGGGTGGAACGACTGGTCCTGCCGCTGCGGGACGTCTTCGCCGCCGTCTTCTTCGTCGGCTTCGGGCTGAGCATCGACATCGGTGCGTTCGGCTCGGTGGCCGTACCGGTGGCGATCGCGGTCGCGATGACGATCGTGGCGAACATCGGCTCCGGGCTGATCACCGGTTCGCTCTTCGGGTTCAACCAGCGCGGTGCGGCCAACGTCGGGCTGACCGTGCTGGGCCGGGGCGAGTTCTCGCTGATCCTGGCCACCCTGGCACTCGGTGCCGGGCTCGACGACCGGATCGGGCCGTTCGTCGCGCTCTACGTCCTGATCCTCGCGGTGCTCAGCCCGATGTTCGCGGCGCAGTCCCGCTACCTGGCCCGGGTCATCCCGGACCAGCTCCTCCGGTCGCGCTGGCGCTACGTCCGCGAGGAGACCATGAGCACGGCCTGCACCCACCTGGACCGGATCCAGATCACCGAGACCGACGGGGACGCCTGCCGGGAGTGCCTCGACGCCGGTGAGGAGTGGGTGCACCTGCGGATGTGCCTGACCTGCGGCGCGGTCGGCTGCTGCGACGAGTCGCCGGGCCGGCACGCGACCGCGCACTTCGAGCAGACCGGGCACCCGCTGATCCGCTCGATCGAACCGCACGAGGACTGGCAGTACTGCTACGTCGACGGCGCGCTGGTCCGCGAGCCGATCGGCCCCCGGGAACCGGTCGAGTCCTGAGCGGGTAGGTGGTAGGCGTCACGGGTTGGCCTGGGCCGGCAGCAGGTGACTCACCTGCGGCAGCCCCTCGGCGTGTTCCAGCGCGCGCAGTTCGGCGGCCTGGTCGGCCTTGGTCAGCCGGCCGCCGTGCTGCCGCAGGTGCTCGTCCCAGGAGGGCAGCTCGTAGACCTCCACGAAGAGGTCGGCCGACTCGCCCTCCCGGAACAGGCCCCAGCGCGACGCGCCGGTGCGCTGCCGGGCCGCCCGGACCTCCTGCATGGCCGCGACGAACCCCTCCCGCCGCTCCTCCCGGACCGTGTACGTCAGCACCACCATCACCGGCCCGACGCTCGGGTCGGGCTCGTGCACCAGGTCGAGGTCGGGCCAGTGCGTCGCCGGGTCGTGTTCCACGGCGCGCAGGTCCGGCAGCGGCCACATCTTCACGGTGAGCGCGCCGAGGATCATCAGCAGCCCGGCGGCGACGTGCGCGAGGACCAGCCCCGCCGTGTCGGCGACGATGCCCCAGACGAGCGCGCCGATCGCCTGCCCTCCGGCGAAGACCACCTGGTAGACGGCGAGGCCGCGGGCGCGTACCCAGCCGGGGAGGAAGAGCTGGATCTCGGCGTTGACGTTGGAGAGCACTGTCACCCAGGCCAGACCGGCCGGTACCAGCGCGACCAGCACCACCACCTCGACCGGGACCAGCGCCACCACCAGCATCGCCGCCCCGTAGGTCAGCCCGGCGACCAGCAGGAAGAGGTTCGGCGAGAACCTGCTCCGGACCCAGGGCAGCACCAGCCCGCCGGCCACGGCACCGGCGCCGAGCGCGGCCAGCAGTACGCCGTACCCGCCGGCGCCCAGCCCGAGCCGCTGGTTGGCGATCAGCGGCAGCAACGCCCAGAGCGCACTGCCGGGTACCAGGAAGAGCAGCGCCCGAAGCAGCAGCCGCTGCACGATCGGCGAGTGCCGGACGTACCGGCCGCCGGCCCGGAGCGCCGCGGTGAACCGCTCCGGCACCTCGACCGAACGGGAGTTGTCGGCCCGCCACCGGAGCAGGGTGAAGGCGAAGAAGAGGAAGGCCAGGGTGTTGAGGGCGAAGACCAGCGGTACGCCGGTCCAGGCGATCAGCACCCCGGCCACCGCCGGGCCGACCGAGCGGGCCACGTTCACACTGATCGAGCCGAGCCCGGAGGCGGACTGCAACAGGTTGCGCGGCACCAGGTCCGGGATGATCGCGGCCCAGGCCGGCAGGGTGAGCGCCTGCCCGACCCCGAAGGCGAAGGTGAGGGTGAGCAGCAGTGCCGGTGGCATCCGCCCGGTCGCGGTGAGCAGGGTCAACGCAATCCCCACCCCGACGATGAAGAACTGTACGGCGATCAGCAGCCGCCGCCGGTCGAGGGTGTCGGCCAGGGCGCCGGCCGGCAGCGCGAGCAGCAGGATCGGCAGGCTGCTGGCGGTCTGCACCAGCGAGACCAGGGTGGAGGCGTTCCGTTCGTCGATCAGCAGCCACTGGGCCCCGACGGTCTGCATCCAGGTGCCGATGTTGGCGACCAGCATCGCCACCCAGAGACTGCGGTAGGTCGCCACCCGCAGCGGCGCCCACGCCGAGGGTGGCGGCTCGGCGGAGGCCGGCCCGGCGCTGACCATCGCCCCGGCTTACCAACGCCCGTCGGCGCGGAGCACCCTCTGCCCGGAGACGTAGAGGTCGTCCGCGCCGAGCAGCATCAGCCGGACGACCTCGGTCGCCACCTGCTCGGGCAGCGCGAAGATCGTGTCGAGGAACTCGGCGCCGACCCGCTCCTGGAGCCGGGTGTGCATCGGACCCGGGTGGATCTCCATCACCTTGATGCTGTTGCTGCCCTGCGCCTCGGCCAGCGACTCGACCAGGCTGGTGCCGAAGCTCTTCGTCGCCCGGTAGAGCGGGATCCCCGGCCGGGGCACGTCGGTGGCGAGCGCGCTGACGTAGACGATGTTGCCGTACCCCTGCTCGCGCATCCGCAGCAGCGCCTCGTGCAGCAGGTACGCCGTACCCAGCACGTTCACCTCGATCGCCCGGCGGATCGTCTCCGGGGAGAGTTCCTCCAGCCTGCCGCCGGCCCACATCGCCGCGCAGTGCGCCAGGCCGTCGATCGGGCCGTACCGGGCGACGGTCTCCGCGAGGGCGTCCCGGACCTGATCGCTGCGGGACATGTCGCAGACGATGCCGTCGCAGCCCAGTTCGTCGCGGGCCCGGGACACCTCGTCGGGGACGTTGCCGAGGATCACGACCCGGTGGTCGGCGGCGAGGATCCGGGCGACCTCCATCCCGAGCCCGCTGGTGCCGCCGTCCACCACGAATGTCCTGGGATCCATGCCCACTCCACCTCCTCGTCGACGACGCGGTCCTATCAAGGAGGGTTCCACCTGTGGCGCGGGCGTGCGGCCATGATCGGGTAATCCGGGCGGGCCCACGGCCACGGTCGACCGCCCCGGGCCGGGTCAATCCGGACAGCCCGGCGCTACGGCCCCGATTCGGGACACCAGGTCGGTGATCGACGACCGGCCGGGCCTCCGGCGGCGGATGGCTCCCCCGTGGCCGACCGCGCCGCCCCCGGGGACCGGTGGTCCGCAAGGCGGCGCCGGTGCCGCGCATCCGCCCGCCTCGATGCGACAGCCCGGTGTCATCTGGGGTTTCGCGACGGTGCTTGCCCCGTTAATTCGCAGGATCCAGGGTTACCGGCCATGCAGAAGATCAATCGCCGCATCTTCGTCCTGGGTGGACTCGGTGCCGTCGGCACGGCCGTGCTGCCGCTGCGCGGTGCCGTGGCCGCGACCCCCTACCCGTTCAAGCTGGGCGTCGCCTCCGGTGAACCGGCACCGGACAGCGTCGTACTCTGGACCCGGCTCGCCCCGTCGCCGCTGAACGCCGACGGGCAGGGCGGGATGGCCAACGCGGACGTCGCCGTCGAGTGGCAGGTCTCGGCCGACGAGCGGTTCGGCTCCCTGGTCGCCTCCGGTTCGGTCGCCGCACGGTACGCCGACGCGCACTCCGTACACGTGGTCGCCGGTGGCCTCGCCCCGGACGCCGACTACTTCTACCGGTTCCGGGCGCAGGGGCACATCTCCCCGGTGGGGCGTACCCGGACCGCGCCGGCGGCCGGCAACTTCGGCCGGGACCTGGTGATGGCCTTCGCCTCCTGCGCCCACTACGAGTCCGGCTACTACACCGCCTACCGGCGGATGGCCGAGGAGAACCCGGGGCTGGTGCTGCACCTCGGCGACTACCTCTACGAGGACGCCACCACCACCGGCTCGGTACGTGAGCACGTCGGCGCCGAGATCGTCTCGCTCGCCGACTACCGCCGCCGGTACGCCCAGTACAAGTCCGATCCGGACCTCCAGGCGGCGCACGCGGCCGCGCCGTGGCTGCTGGTACCGGACGACCACGAGGTGGAGAACAACTACGCCGGCACGGTACGGGAGAACAACACCCCGGCGCTGACCGCGGCGCAGTGGACCGCCCGGCGTACCGCCGCCTACCGGGCCTACTACGAGAACCTGCCGCTGCGGCCCAGCTCCGCGCCGTCCGGCAACAGCATCCCGCTGTACCGGCGGATCCGCTGGGGACAGCTCGCCACCTTCCACATGCTCGACACCCGGCAGTACCGGGACGACCAGGCATGCGGGGACGGCCGCAAGGTCTGTGCCGACGCCGACCTGCCCGGCCGTACCCTGACCGGCGCCGCCCAGGAGGCGTGGCTGCTCGACGGTCTCGGCCAGCACCTCGGCACCTGGGACATCATGGGTCAGCAGGTCTTCTTCGCCCGGCAGCTCGACGCGGCCGGCGCGGCGAACATGGACTCCTGGGACGGCTACCGCGCCTCCCGGTCCCGCATCCAGCAGGGCTGGACCCAGCGCGGCGTACGCAACCCGCTGGTGCTCACCGGCGACGTGCACCAGGCCTGGGCCAACGACCTCAAGGCCGACTACGCCAACCCGGGTTCGGCGACGATCGGCACCGAACTGGTCTGCACCTCGATCTCGTCCGGCGGCAACGGCTCCGCCGACACGGCGATCCCGAACGGCAGCGTGAACCCGCACATCAGGTTCTTCTCCAACCGGCGCGGCTACGTGCGTACCACCATCGGCCGTACCCAGCTCCGGGCCGACTTCCGGGCGGTGGCCAGCGTCACCGAGCACGGTGCCCCGGTCTCCACCGTCGGTTCGTTCGTCATCGCCGAGGGCCGCCCCGGCCTCCAGGCCGGTTGAGAGGAAGTGCCTCCGTTGACCCCCGTCGTCTCGCTGCTCGTCACCTCCCTGCTGACCCTGCCGGCGCCGGCCGTCCCGGCGACGTCGACCACGCCGGCCCCGGCGACACCACCCAGCCCGGTCGCCCCGACCGGCACCGCGACCCCCGCGCCGACGGGCACCCCGACCCCCACCGGCACCGCGCTCCCGACCCCCAGCGGCACCCCGCTCCCGACCCCCAGCGGTACCGCGACTCCGACGCCGACCGGCAGCGCGACTCCGAGCCCCACCGCTACCGCCGGGCCGGCACCCACCGGCCGGGCCGTGCCGGCACCGGCCGAGGTGGCCGCCGCCGCCGCGCCGGTCACCTGGATCACGGCGAACAGCACCGCCACCGGCGACCAGGACGTACCGGCGATCGCCGCCAACCGCAACGGCCGGGTCGCGGTGGTCTGGGAGGACGACCGCGACGCGACCGCGCCGGACGACGACGTCCACTCGGAGGTCTACCTGCGGGTGTTCAACAACGGCACCCCGGTCTACGAGCTGAAACTCTCTGCCGGCGGCACCTCCGGGACGAACTGGAAGCACGTCACCCCGGACGTCGGCATCGACGACCGGGGCAACGTGGTGGTCGTCTGGGCGGACGACCCCGACGGCAACGGCTTCTACAACGTGCCGTACCGGGTGGTCTCGCCGACCGGCGGCGTGCTCGCCTCGGGCCGGGCCAACGCCTCGGCCGACGGCCAGCAGCTCTATCCGAAGGTGGCGGTGGACCCCGACGGTGCGCCGAACAGCAGCACGGCGGTCGCCTTCAGCGTGGTGTGGGAGGACGTCCAGGGCACCGGGCCGGCGACCGTCCGGGTCGCCGGCTACACCAACAACACCACCAGGGCGTACGAGGTGCCGGCCGGCCAGTCGACCGGCGAGCACCACCGGCCGGACGTGGCGGTCTCCGCCTCGGGTGACGCCCTGGTGGTCTGGGACGAGGACGGCGACGCGAACGGGTCGTACAACATCGGGCTGGCCCGGTTCGCCCGGTCGAACGGCGCGGTGAACCTCGCCCGCCGGATCGCCAACTCGGCCAGCGGCGGCCAGCAGCGCCGTCCCGCGATCGCGGCCAACTTCACCGGTGACTTCGCCGTGGCCTGGGAGTCCGACCACACCGGCACCGCCGGGGTGTGGCTGCGCTCGTTCAGCAGCGCGGCGGCGGCCCGGCACGACGACGTGGAGGCGTCCACCGGCACCGGTGCGGTCGCGCCGAGCGTCGGCATCGACGACCAGGCCAACGCGGTGGTCGGCTGGACGGTGGCGACCGCTGCCCAGGACGTCGCGGCCCGGGGCTTCAACCCGGACGGTACCGGGACCGGCCGGCTCCCCGGCCAGGTGCTCGGGCAGACCAGCACCGGCCGGCAGGAGCAGGTCGCGCTGGCCTCGTCGCCGTGGGGTGAGGTCAGCGTCTGCTACACCGACGACAACGACGGCAACTCGTTCGACCAGATCATCCTCGGCGTCGACGGGTCCAACTCGGACTGGTGAGCACGCCGCGGCCGCCGGCCGACGTACGCCCGCCGAGCTGCGTCGACCGGCGGCCGGCCGGGAAGGAGAAGACGGGGCGGACACTGCCACGATCTCCGCTCGCCGAGCCAACGAGAAAGCATTTCCCGAACGTCCTCGACTCGCCGGTCATAACCGGCCGCACTGCGGAATCCTGCCATTGTGGCCGGCCGGCAGAGTCAGTCCCGCGTAGACCCATCCGGCGTACCTGCCGGAGGGCTGGGAACTCGCGATGTGGTCATTCGGCTGGTCGGTGTGCCACCGGATGCGCAGCCACGAGCCACCGGTCTCGTCGGTGAGCACAGGGTCGAACTCGGAGGTGCCGGAACAGTCGGCCCAGACGATGGCCTCGTTGAACACGGCGCCGATGTGGTAGCCCGTCGCGGTCGCCGAGGAGCGGACCCAGACATGGCGCGGGGCGTCGATGATGAGGTAGGGCGCCGGTTTCCCCTCATCCGGATCAACGCTCTGGTATTTCTCGGCTGCGGCCAGCGCCTGTTCACGAGTCTGGCCGTGCACATTCCGTTTGAACTCGTCGGACTGGATGACGATGTCGCGTCCCGCGTTCAGACCGCCGTGCTGCGCCTGCTGGTTGCCCGTACCCGACTGCACCTGGCTGCCTCCCCTCTCGCCGCTACTGCACGAGGCGAAGACGATCGGCGCGATGACGCCGGCAAACGCCACGATCACGCCGGCGGCGGTCCAGTACAGAGATTTGCGGGACAGGCTCGTGGCCATGCGGCCTCCCCTCGACCGGCGCGGTGGATCGGGTGCGGCGCCAATTGCGGCCCGGCCGATATCGCGTATGTCATCGAGCGTACAACCCCGGGCAAGGTGCGTCGGGTAGCAACACCTCGGTCCACTACAGGCGGCGATTCCACTCCTCGAAACTGATCTCGGAACGATTTCCCAGGTCCTTCGACAAACATTATTGATCGAAAACTACCGCGGCACGATCCGAAGCGATGATGAATGATTCACGGCGATCCTGCGCCGACGCCGCCGACGGAGATCTGGAGAAGCTTTATCCGAGTACGCCGCCCGGCATCCGCCGGGCCCGCGCTCCTCAACCCGCACTCAGCCGCCCGTGCCAGGCGACCGCGGCCGGGTCGGTGAGCGAGGCGACCTGGTCGACCACCACCCGGAGTCGGGTGCGGTCGTCCGGCGCCGCCTTCCACAGTGGTGCGAAGACCGGGTCGAGCGCCTCCGGTGCCCGGGTCAGCAGCGCCGCCACCAGTTCGGCCAGGATCTCCCGCTGGTGCTCGTACCAGTCCTGTGCGCCGGGGCGGCGCATCACGTAACGCAGCGCCATCCCCTTCAGCAGCGCGCACTCGGCGCGGATCCGTCGGGGGACGACCAGTTCGGCGGCGTACCGGCGCAGCGGGCCGGTACCGTGCCGCCGCTCGGTGGCCTCGACGGCCGCCGCCACGAAGCGCCCGGTCAGCACGCTGGTGCTCGCCTTCAACGCGGCCAGCGCCCGGTGGCTGCCGTCGTAGTCGTAGAGCGGGGCGAGCACCGGGTCGGCGAGCAGCCCGGCCAGGACCTCGGCGAGGTCGTCAGCCGACTCCGTCGAGTACCGCCCGGCGACGTCGGCGCAGAGCGCGGCCCGCTCGTCGGGGTCGGCCCGCAACTGTGCCAGCCGGAGTCGCAGGTAGCCGCCGTGGATGCCGTCCTCGACGTCGTGCACCGAGTACGCCACGTCGTCGGCCCAGTCCATCACCTGCGCCTCAAGGCAGCGTACGTCGCCGTCCGGGGCGCCCCGGCGCAGCCAGCCGAAGGTGTCGGCGTCGTCGGCGTACACCCCGAACTTGCGCTGACCGGGCCGGCGCTGCCAGGGATATTTGCAGGTGGCGTCGAGGGCGGCCCGGGTCAGGTTGAGCCCGGCGGAGGTGCCGTCCGGGCCGTACACCTTGGCTTCCAGCCGGGTCAGCACCCGCAGCGTCTGTGCGTTGCCCTCGAAGCCGCCGCAGTCGGCGGCGAGGACGTCGAGCGCGGCCTCGCCGTTGTGCCCGAACGGCGGGTGCCCGAGGTCGTGCGCGAGCCCGGCCACGTCCACGATGTCCGGGTCGCAGCCGAGCCGGCCGCCCATCTCGCGGGCGATCTGGGCCACCTCCAGCGAGTGGGTGAGCCGGGTCCGGAGGAAGTCGTCGGTGCCGGCGGTGTGCACCTGGGTCTTGGCGGCCAGCCGTCGGAACGCGGCCGAGTGCAGCACCCGGGCCCGGTCCCGCTGGTACGGGCTCCGCCCGTAGCCGCTGTCCTTCGCCGGTTCGGCCACCCGGCGCTCCGCGTCAGGTTGGCTGACCACGCCACCGATCTTCACCCGGCCGCCCCCGGCCACGTCAACTTCGCCGGGCGAGTACGCAGAACTCGTTGCCCTCCGGGTCGGCGAGCACGATCCAGGTGTCGTCCGCCGACTGCCCGACGTCGACGTGCCGGGCGCCCATGTCGACCAGCCGCTCGACCTCGGCCTCCTGGTCGGTCGGGCGCAGGTCGATGTGCAGTCGGTTCTTCGTCTCCTTGCCCTCCGGCACCGGCACGAAGATCAGGCCGGGCAACGTGTCGGGTGTCCGGCGGATCTCCACCTCGTCCGGCAGCTCCGCGACGATCTGGTAGCCGATCGCCTCGGCCCACCAGCGCGCGAGCCGGGCCGGATCGGCGGCATCGACCACCAGGTTCTCCCACACGACGCCCATGGGCCACACCTCCGTCACGAGGGAAACGAAGTTCGCGTGTCGCTCAGGTTACGCCCGGGTTCCCGAGTCGGGCGCGCCAACGAACCCCCGACACACCACGCGGTTGACCTGGCCCTCCGTACGCAACCGCCAAACAGCCGAGAGTTGCCGGACGATTGCCGATGGTCATGGGACGGCGTCGGGACCTCGCTCGGTGTAGCGTGCCGGAGTCGGATGGTTACCGGGCGGGGGGCCACCGACCCCGGCGGCGGTCGGCGAGCAGCGGGCGGCGCTCCACCGGGGCGGCCGGCCCGACCCGGGCGGCGCGGACCGCGTCGGAGGACGACGTGGCAGCACCGCCGGAGGGAATCCGGCGACGTCGAGCGGCAACGAGGCCACAGGCGACAAGCGACGGCACCGAGCAAAGTCCAGCGGCACGGACCAACGCCAAGGAGAAGTCACCAGTGAACACTGATGCCGCCCTGCTGGCCGAACTGCACCGGCTTCGACGCGCGGTACCGGAGATATCGGGTGCCGTACTCGCTGCCGTGGACGGGCTGCTGGTCGCCAGTGACCTGCCCGACACCGACCCGCACCACATCGCCGCCCTCTCCGCGGCGGGGCTCGGGATCGGGAGCCGCTTCGCCCAACTGGTCGGGCACGGACCGCTGTGCGAGGCCGTGGTCCGGGGCGCGGAGGGCTGGGTCGTCGTCTACCCGGCCGGCGAGGACGCGATCCTCACCACCGTGGTCCGGCCGGAGACCGACCTGCTCCGGCTGCACGCCGAGGCCCGCCCGACCGCCCAGCGACTCGGTGCGCTCTGGGACGCCGTCCGGCAGCCGACGGTGGCGACGGCGATCCCGCCGGCCACCGACCCGGACGCACCGCTGGCCACCCGTACGCCGATGGCCGCCCTTCCGGCCGGCCTCTGGTCCTCCTCCGGCGACCGGCGCTTCCCCGGCCGGCAGTGACCGGCACGGCGCCGGGCGTCGGCCCGGTACCGGTGGTGAACGGCGTTGGTCACCACCGGCACCGGACAGTGCACACGGGACGGGATCAGCGGCTGTCGGAGCCGGTGGACTCGACCACCGCGCGGCCGGCCTCCAGCCGGGC
The DNA here is from genome assembly GCF_036421995.1 of Plantactinospora veratri. Lineage (NCBI taxonomy): Bacteria > Bacillati > Actinomycetota > Actinomycetes > Micromonosporales > Micromonosporaceae > Plantactinospora > Plantactinospora veratri. The sequence continues at coordinate 57,289 of NZ_JAZGQL010000030.1, read as the reverse complement.
CACCGGCACCCGGAACGGCGAGCAGGAGACGTAGTCCAGCCCCACCTCGTGGAAGAAGTGCACCGAGTCGGGGTCGCCGCCGTGCTCGCCGCAGACCCCGAGCTTGAGGCCGGGGCGGGCCGCCCGGCCCTCGTCGGTGGCGATCCGGACCAGCCGCCCCACCCCGTCGGCGTCGATCGACTCGAACGGCGAGATCCCGAAGATGCCCAGCTCCAGGTAGCGCCAGAAGAAGGCACCCTCCACGTCGTCCCGGGAGAAGCCCCAGCCCATCTGGGTCAGGTCGTTGGTGCCGAAGGAGAAGAACTCGGCGGCCTCGGCGATCTGCCCGGCGGTCAGCGCCGCCCGGGGCACCTCGATCATGGTGCCGATCAGCACCTCGACGGCCTGTTCCCGGGTCACCTCCGCGATGATCTTCTCGGCCTCGGCGCGTACCGTCTCCAGCTCCTGGACCGCGCCGACCAGCGGGACCATGATCTCGGGCTTCGGGCTGCCGCCGGCTTTGGCGCACTCCACCGCCGCCTCGACGATCGCCCGCACCTGCATGGCGAAGAGGCCCGGGATGACCAGCCCGAGGCGGACTCCGCGCAGGCCCAGCATCGGGTTCTGTTCGTGCATCCGGCGTACCGCGTTGAGCAGGGCCTCGTCCCGGGCGGCGTCCTCGCCGCGCTCCTGCGCGACCGCGACGTGCACGGCCAACTCCTCCAGCGAGGGGAGGAACTCGTGCAGCGGCGGGTCGATCAGCCGGACGGTGACCGGTTGGCCGTCCATCGCCCGGAAGACCTCGCCGAAGTCGGCACGCTGCAACGGCAGCAGTTCGGCCAGCGCGGCCTGCCGCTCGTCGTCGCTGCGGGCCAGGATCAGCCGCTCGACCAGCGCGCGGCGGTCGCCGAGGAACATGTGCTCGGTGCGGCACAGGCCGATCCCCTCGGCCCCGAACCGCCGGGCCCGGGCCGCGTCCTCGCCGGTGTCGGCGTTCGCCCGGACGCCCAGCCGCCGCTTGGCGTCGGCGTGCGTCATGATCCGGTGTACGGCGGCCACCAGCGGATCGTCCGTGGTCTCACCGTCCACGCTGCCCTCGAAGTAGCGCACCACCTCGGAGGGCCAGACCGGCACCTCGCCGAGGTAGACCTTGCCGGTGGTGCCGTCGACGGAGACGACGTCCCCCTCGGAGACCGTCTGGCCGTTGACGGTGAACCTCCGTTGCCGGACGTCGACGTCGAGCGAGTCGGCGCCGCAGACGCAGGTCTTGCCCATGCCCCGGGCGACCACGGCGGCGTGGCTGGTCTTGCCGCCGCGGGAGGTGAGGATGCCGCGCGAGGCGATCATGCCGGGCAGGTCGTCCGGGTTGGTCTCCCGGCGGACCAGGATGACGTCCTCGCCGGCGTCGGCCAGCTCGACCGCCCGGCTCCCCTCGAAGACCACCTTGCCGACGGCGGCGCCCGGCGAGGCGCCGATGCCCTGGGCCAGCGAGGTCGGGTCGGCGTCGAGCCTGAACCGGGGAAACATCAACTGGGCGAGCTGTGCGCCGTTGACCCGGTGCAGCGCCTCGTCCAGGTCGATCAGGCCCTCGTCGACGAGCTGGGCGGCGATCACGAACGCGGCGGCGGCGGTGCGCTTGCCGACCCGGGTCTGCAACATCCACAGCTTGCCGCGCTCGATGGTGAACTCGATGTCGCAGAGGTCGCGGTAGTGCCCCTCCAGCCGGGCCATGATGGCCAGCAGTTCGTCGTACGCCGGCTTGTTCAGCTCTTCGAGGTCTTGCAGCGGGACGGTGTTCCGGATTCCGGCCACCACGTCCTCACCCTGGGCGTTGGCCAGGTAGTCGCCGTAGATGCCCTGCGCGCCGCTGGCCGGGTCGCGGGTGAACGCCACTCCGGTGCCGGAGTCCGGCCCGAGGTTGCCGAAGACCATCGCCACGACGTTGACCGCGGTGCCGAGGTCGGCCGGAATCCGCTCCTGCCGCCGGTAGAGCACGGCCCGTTCGGCGTTCCACGACTCGAAGACCGCGTTGATGGCGAGTTGGAGCTGCTCCCGGGGCGCCTGCGGGAAGTCCCGGCCGGTGTGCTTGCGGAAGATCGTCTTGTACGCGTCGACCAGCGCCCGCAGGTCGTCCGCGTCGAGGTCGAGATCGTTCTCGGTACCCTTGGCCCGCTTGGCGTCGTCGAGGGCGTGCTCGAAGTCCTCGCCCGGTACGTCGCAGACCGTCTTGCCGAACATCTGGATGAGCCGGCGGTAGGAGTCCCAGGCGAACCGCTCGTTGCCGCCGGCCTGGGCGGCCAGCCCGGTCACGCTCGCGTCGTTGAGCCCGACGTTCAGCACCGTCTCCATCATCCCGGGCATGGAGAACTTGGCACCGGAGCGGACCGAGACCAGCAGCGGATCGTCCGGGTCACCCAGCCGCTTGCCCATCCCCTCCTCCAGCGCGGACAGGTGCGCGTCGATCTCGTCGGCCAGCCCGTCGGGTTGGGTTCCGGTGCTCAGGTACGCCTGGCAGGCCTCGGTGCTGATGGTGAAGCCGGGTGGAACCGGCAGCCCGAGGTTGGTCATCTCGGCCAGGTTCGCGCCCTTGCCACCGAGCAGGTCCTTCAGGTCCTTGTTGCCCTCGGTGAAGTCGTAAACGTACTTGTGTCCCGCCGTCTGCTGCGCTGTCAACGGACCCTCCCACGTGCGCCGTTCGACACTGAACGAAGGTTTAGCCGCTCTCTACGTACCCAGGGGACGGTTGCCCGTACCAGCGGGAATCGCCGGCTGCTGGTGGGCGAAGGCTAAGGGACCGACGGGCACCCTGGGACCGTTCGGTGACAATCCGCACAGTTGCGAGGGCTGTACGTGTTCGCGAGGTTGTGTGGGAACGATCCCATGCGCAAGATCAGTCACGGGCCCGACCCAGACCAGCGACCCGGTGCACCGGAAGAAACCGGGATCGCCTCGGCGTTGAGCTAGTCAACCGGTACGGGGGACGGACTCGTACCACAGGGTGACCAACCCTTGACACGCGGCCATTTCGTACGTACGTTTCATGAGATTTGCCCGGAAATCACCTGCGGCTCCCCCCGGAGAGATCTGCCGTGCGACCTGCCACCTTCCAGTCCCGGTCCATCCGCACCCCTGCCGACACCCCGCCCCGGCTCACCGACGTGCTCCCCGCCCCCGCCCGGGTCGAGCCGGCCGCCGGGGTGGAGTTCATCCTGACCCCCGGCACGACGATCCGGACCACGCCCGGCCCCGAGGCGAGCGCGGTCGGCCGACACCTGGCGGAGCTGCTGCGCCGCCCCACCGGCTATCCGCTGCCGGTGGTCACCGCCGGCCAGGCCGACGGGCCCGGCGGGATCTCCCTGCTGCTCACCGGCGACGACGGGGCGACCGGCCGCGCCGGCAAGCCACGGCCCGGCGGCGCCGGCTCGGCCGAGGGCTACCACCTGGAGATCAGCTCCTCCGGCGTGCTGGCCCGGGCCCGCACGGCCGCCGGCCTCTTCTACGCGGTGCAGACGCTGCGGCAGTTGCTGCCGCCGAAGATCGAGTCCGCCCGGCGGCAGCCCGGCCCGTGGGCGATCCCCGGCGGCACCATCGACGACCAGCCCCGGTTCGGCTACCGGGGCGCGATGCTCGACGTGGCCCGGCACTTCTTCGCCGTACCGCACGTGCTGCGCTTCGTCGACCACCTCGCCCGGTACAAGCTCAACCACCTGCACCTGCACCTCACCGACGACCAGGGCTGGCGGATCGCCGTCGACTCCTGGCCCCGACTGGCCAGCGTCGGCGGAGCCACCGAGGTGGACGGTGGCCCCGGCGGCTACTACAGCAAGGAGCAGTACTCCGAGATCGTCGCCTACGCGGCCGCCCGGCACATCACCGTCGTACCCGAGATCGACCTGCCCGGACACACCAACGCGGCGCTGAACGCGTACGCCGAACTCGCCCCGGACGGCGTCGCGCCACCGGAGTACACCGGCACCGACGTCGGGTTCAGCGCGGTCGCCGTCGACAGCGAGCGGACCTACCGGTTCATCGACGACGTACTCGGCGAGGTCGCCGCGCTCACCCCCGGCCGCTACCTGCACGTCGGCGGCGACGAGGCGTTCACCCTGGACCGGGCCGCCTACACCCGGTTCATGAACCGGGTCCAGCGGATCGTCACCGGGCACGGCAAGCGGGTGCTCGGCTGGCACCAGCTCGCCGTCGCCGAGCACAGCGCCGGCCGGGTGGTCCAATACTGGGGCACCGCGACCGAGGACCCGGTGGTGACCGCCGCGGTCCGGGACGGCGCCAGGGTGCTGCTCTCCCCCGGAAACCGCAGCTACCTCGACATGAAGTACTCGGCCACCACCCCGCTCGGCAAGGACTGGGCCGGGTTGGTCGAGGTCCGCGACGCGTACGACTGGGATCCCGGCGACTACCTGACCGGAGTACCGGCCGAGGCGGTGCTCGGGGTGGAGGCGCCGCTCTGGACGGAGACGATCCGGACCGTCGGCGACATCGAGTTCATGACCTTCCCCCGGCTGCCGGCCATCGCCGAGCTGGGCTGGTCACCGGCGCAGGCCCGGGACTGGGCAGACTTCCGGCTGCGGCTGGCGGGGCAGGGCGTGCGCTGGAGCACGGCCGGAATCACCTTCCACCGCTCGCCGGACGTGCCGTGGGCCGGCGCTCCGGTCGTACCCGAACCCCGGGCCGCCGGATCGACGGCGCGCGGCGGCGGAGCGGCGCCGGCCGACGACGCGGCGCCGCCCGCCGACGACCAGCCGGTGCCGATCGCCTGACCGGGCCGGTCGGGTACGCCCGCGAGTGCCGCTCAGCCGCCGGAGTCGGCGAGTTCGGCGCCGGCCGGCACCTCGGCGCTGTCCCGGTCGGCCAGCCAGCCGTCCGGCAGGAAGACCTTGCCCGGCGAGTTCGTCCGGCCCCGGGGCTGGCCGAGCGTCTCCAACGGGAACGGCTCGGCCGGGTCGAGCTTGCCGAGCAGGTCGTCCAGCTCACCCAGGCTGTTGACCATCGCCAGGGCCCGACGCAGTTCGCCGCCGACCGGGAAACCCTTCAGATACCAGGCGACGTGCTTGCGAAAGTCGACGCAGCCGTCCCGCTCGGCGGTGTCGGGGCGGTCGCCTCCGGCGAACCACTCGACCAGCAGTTCGGCGTGCCGACGCATGGTCGCGGCAACCTCGCCGAGGACCGGCAGCCGGCGTACGGGGCGGCCGTCGAAGGCCGCCGCCAGGTCCGCGAAGAGCCAGGGCCGGCCGAGGCAGCCGCGGCCGACCACTACACCGTCCGCCCCGGTGTGCGCGACCATCCGCAGCGCGTCGTCGCCCTCCCAGATGTCGCCGTTGCCCAGTACCGGCACGTCCAGCGCCTGCTTCAGGGTGCCGATCGCGTCCCAGTCCGCCGTACCGGAATACCGCTGCGCGGCCGTACGCCCGTGCAGGGCGACCGCCGCCACCCCGGCCTCCTGGGCGGCGAGCCCCGCCTCCACGTACGTCAGGTGGTCGTCGTCGATGCCCTTGCGCATCTTGACCGTCACCGGCACCCCGGCCGGGGCGGCCGCCGCGACCGCCGCCCGGACGATCCGGGCGAAGAGCCGGCGCCGCCACGGCAGCGCCGCCCCACCGCCCTTGCGGGTGACCTTCGGCACCGGGCAGCCGAAGTTAAGGTCAACGTGGTCGGCGAGATCCTCCTCGACCACCATCCGGACCGCCGCCGCGGTCACCTCCGGGTCGATCCCGTAGAGCTGGAGGCTGCGCGGCCGCTCGTCCCCACCGAACGCCACCATCCGGAGCGTCTTCGGGTTCCGCTCGACCAGTGCCCGGGTGGTGACCATCTCGCAGACGTAGAGGCCACCGCCCTGTTCCCGGCAGAGACGCCGGAAGGCGACATTCGTGATCCCGGCCATCGGGGCGAGCACCACCGGCGGCCACACCGCATGCCCACCGAGGTGCAGCGGGCGGGGTGCAAGGAAGGGCCCCCGCTTATCGCTTTCTGTATAGGAAGGGCCCCCTCCTAACCGCTCAGACATAGCACGCTCCCCGCTCCTCCAGTACGTCGTACACAGCACCCCACGTTATCCACAGTTCATGGGCAGAGGTCTGGCGCCGTACGGCCGCCCGGAGCAGCCTGCCCCAATGACCACCGCCGACCCGTCCAGTGAGCAGCAGCCGAGTATCCACAGCCTCGCCGAGCGCCAGCAGCAGATCGTGACACGATCCCAGTTGCTCGCCGCCGGGATCGACGACATGCACATGTACCGCCAGACCCGACGCGGTCGCTGGCAACGAGTGTTGCCGGCGACGTACGCCCTGGTCACGGGCATCCTCACCGACGAACAGCGACGCATCGCCGCGGCGCTCTATGTCGGCCGGGGCGGACAGCTCACCGGGGCGGCGGCGCTGCACTGGTACGGCTTCCGCTATGCGCCGAAAACGCCCGAGATGCGCATGATCGTGCCGCACCACACCCGGCGCGCCTCGGCGGGCCACGTGCTGGTCTGCCGGACCCTCTCCCTCGACGACCGTGCCCGGGACGGGGGTCTCTACCAGGTCTGCTCGCCGGCCCGCGCGGTGGTCGACACCGCCCGCGACCTGCGCGACCTGCGGACGGTACGGGCAATCGTGGCGGAAGCCATCCAACGGAACTACACCGACCTGAGGATGCTGGACGAGGAGGTGGTCCGGGCCGGCCGCAGCCGCACGGCGCTGGTACGCCGGGCGTTCCAGGAGGTCCTCCGGGGTGTCCGGTCGGCACCGGAGGCGGAACTGCGGGCTTGCCTGTCCGACAGCCGGTTACTGCCGGAGATCATTTGGAATCCCCGGCTGCTCGGCCCGGACGGGTCGCGCCTGCCCACCCCGGACGGCTACCTTCCGGACGCCGCGATCGCGCTGGAGGTCGACTCGCAGGAGTTCCACTTCGCGCCGGCCGACTGGCACCGCAGCATGGACCGACACAACGAACTGAGCCGGCATGGCGTGCTGATCCTGCACTTTCCGCCGGTCCAGATCCGTCGGGAGCCCCAGCGGGTCCGCCAGATCGTCGAGGACGCGTACCGGTCCCGCCGAGGGTTCGGCGCACGGTGCGGGGTGTTAGGCGGGGCCCCCGCTACCGCAGAATCCGATAAGCGGGGGCCCTTCCTTACACCTCAGCAGCCGGGGAGGCGTTCCAGCAGGTAGGTTTCGACACGGTCCAGGCCGACCCGCTCCTGGGTCATGCTGTCCCGGTTGCGAACGGTGACGGCGTTGTCGTCCAGGGTGTCGAAGTCGACGGTGACGCAGAACGGGGTACCGATCTCGTCCTGCCGGCGGTAGCGGCGGCCGATCGCCTGCGAGTCGTCGAACTCGACCACCCAGCGCTTGCGCAGGGCGGCGGCCAGGTCCTTCGCCTTCGGCGAGAGCGAGGGGTTGCGGGAGAGCGGCAGCACGGCCACCTTCACCGGGGAGAGCCGGGGGTCGAGGCGGAGCACGGTGCGCTTGTCGACCCCGCCCTTGGTGTTCGGCGCCTCGTCCTCGTCGTACGCCTCCAGCAGGAAGGCGAGCACCGCCCGGGTCAGCCCGGCGGCCGGCTCGATCACGTACGGCACCCAGCGCTGCTGCTTCTCCTGGTCGAAGTAGGACAGGTCGACGCCGGAGTGCTTGCTGTGCGTGGAGAGGTCGAAGTCGGTGCGGTTGGCGATCCCCTCCAGCTCGGAGAACTCGGTGCCACCGAACCGGAACCGGTACTCGATGTCCACGGTCCGCTTCGAGTAGTGCGAGAGCTTCTCCTGCGGGTGCTCCAGGAAGCGCAGGTTCTCCTCGGAGAGGCCGAGGTCGATATACCAGTTCCAGCGCTCGCGCAGCCAGTACTCGTGCCATTCCTCGTCGGTGCCCGGCTCGACGAAGAACTCCATCTCCATCTGCTCGAACTCCCGGGTCCGGAAGATGAAGTTGCCCGGGGTGATCTCGTTGCGGAACGACTTGCCGACCTGGGCGATGCCGAACGGCGGCTTCTTCCGGGCCGAGGCGGCCACGTTGTTGTAGTTGACGAAGATGCCCTGCGCGGTCTCCGGCCGGAGGTAGTGCAGCCCTTCCTCGCTCTCCACCGGGCCGAGGTAGGTCTTCATCAGGCCGTTGAACATCCGTGGCTCGGTGAAGGTGCCCTTGTTGCCGCAGTTCGGGCAGTTCAGCTCGGCCAGCGAGGCCGGCGGCTGGCCGTGCTTCTCCGCGTACGCCTCTTCGAGGTGGTCGGCCCGGAACCGCTTGTGGCAGGACTGGCACTCGGTCAGCGGGTCGACGAAGGCGTCCAGGTGGCCGGAGGCGGCCCAGACGTCCCGGGCGAGGATCACCGCCGAGTCGAGGCCGACGATGTCGTCCCGCTGCTGCACCATGGCCCGCCACCACTGGCGCCGGACGTTCTCCTTCAACTCCACGCCGAGCGGGCCGTAGTCCCAGGCCGACCGGGTGCCCCCGTAGATCTCGCTGGACGGGAAGACGAAGCCTCGGCGCTTCGCGAGACTGACGACGGCGTCGATACGGTCGGCTGGCATGGTTACCTCCTACACCGGCTGGCGGCCGGCGGGGACTTCTTCGGGACGGTCAGGGAAACAGGCGGACAGGGACGGCACTCGGACCTGGATCGGCGGTACTCCGCCCAACGGTACGGTCGCCTGCGGTCCGAGCCCAGCAGATTACTCCACCTCGGTGGCGGTACCGCCGCCGCCCGGCGGGCCGGCACGGTCCATCCGATGTCGCGTCGACCGATGTCGCGTCACCTCATGTCGGGTCACCTGACGTCGCAGACCCGCAGTCCGCCGGTCCTCTGGTCCTGGTCCAGCAGGGCCTGGAGGTTGTCCTGCCCCCCGCCGGCATAGGTGACGTCCACCGGCACGCTCAGCTCGCTGGTCAACGACACGTCACCGATCCGGAACGAGTCGATCTCCGGCTCGGCGCTGACCCGGCGCTCGAACTCGGCCGGCGACTCCCGCTGCCGGGCCGAGTCGCAGAGCAGGTCGTACGCCTTGCGGAAGTCCCCGTCGTCGAGCGCGTCGAAGTAGTCGGTCACCACCGTCCTGGCCTGTTCGTTCAACGCCTGCGATCCGGAGATCAGCAGGCCGACCAGCGCCGCTCCGCCACCGCCGCAGAAGAGGACGACGGCGAGGGCGGCCACCCCGAGCCCGAGCCACAACCGCGCACCACGCCCCTCGCTGGGCGGCGCGGCGAACAGCGGCTCGGCACCGGGGCCCGGTGGCGGCGCCGGCACGGTCGACAGCACCGGCCCGAACCCGGTGGGCACCGGCCCGTATCCGACAGGCGGCGCACCGTATCCGACAGGCGGCGCACCGTATCCGACAGGCGGCGCACCGTATCCGACAGGCGGCGCACCGTATCCGACAGGCGGCGCACCGTACCCGTACCCGCCGGGCGGCGGTGGCGGGCCGGGCGGCGGGGTGGCGCCACCGGGTGGGGCCGGCTCGTCGGCCCGGACGGGCTCGGGTGGGGACGACGGCCCGCCGGGCGGTCCGGGAACGGTCATGGGGCAAGGGTAGTGCCCGGCGCATCACCGGCCGGAGTCAGCGGCCGGAGTCAGCGGCCGGAGTCAGCGGCCCGGTCGCTCGGGGTGACTTCGACCTGGCCGTCCGGTTCGGCGCTGGCCAGCGTCTCGTACGCGGACGGCTCGTCGAGCGACTCGGCGAGCAACGGAGTGGCGTTGACCTTGACGTCGAAGGCACCGAGCGCCCGCCGGTAGGTGCCGACCGACTCCCACTCGGTGACCAGGCACCAGTGCCGGGGGTCGTCGAGGGCCCGCAGCAGTTGGCCCCGGCGGTATCCCGGTCGGGCGGCGAGGGCGGCCAGCGCGGCGTGGGCCCGTTCCGTGAAGGTTCCGGCGGTCTCCTCGGCCACCACGAAGCGGTTGGTCACCAGCACGTACGCCTCCTGCCGGGTGCCGTGGGCCGGCGAGCTGGGGTGTCGCTGACAACAGCTCACCGGCCGGGGCACCGAGATCTCGTAGAGTCTGTGGAATGCAGCGTACGCAGAGCGTTCTGCTGACCCGCCTGGCCCGGGTCAACCCCACGAGTGCGTTCCTGGCCGCCCTGGCGCTGATGCTGGTCGCCCTCTTCGCGCCGGGGATCGTCGGTGGGGCGCTGCTGCTGGCGCTCGCGGTCGGGCTGGCCGCGCTGCTGGTGACCACCTGGCCGGTGCAGCGCCCGGCGACCCGGGCCCTGCGGCTGGTGATCCTGACCCTGCTGGTCGGTGCCGCGCTGATGAAGATCCTCTGATGGCCGGCCGCCACCTGCCGGTCCCCCGACCACTGCCGAGCGCATGACGCGGTTCCATGCAAGCATGCGTTTTTGACAATCATTCTCATTGTCGCGGAGAGTGGGTGGCATGGTGATCCGCTCCGCCCTCCGTACCGTCGCCCTCGCCGCCACCGGCCTGCTCGCGCTGGCCGGCGCCGCCGCCTGTGGCAATGACGGCAGCGGCGCCGACCCCGACCGGGTCGACGTCGTCGCCGCCTTCTATCCCCTCCAGTTCGTCACCGAGCGGGTCGGCGGGGACGCCGTCCGGGTGACCAACCTCGCCAAGCCCGGCGCCGAGCCGCACGACCTGGAACTCAACCCGGGCCAGGTCGGCCAGGTCAGCGACGCGGAGCTGGTGGTCTACCTCGCCGGTTTCCAGCCGAACGTGGACGAGGCGGTGCAACAGCAGGCCGACGACCGGGCCTTCGACGTGGCCAGCGTGCAGCCGCTGCTGCCCGCCACGGCCGGCGGGCACGAGCACGAGGGCGAAGGCGGACACGAGGGCGAAGGCGGGCACGAAGGCGAAGGCGGGCACGAAGGCGAAGGCGCCGAGCAGGCGGAGGGGACGGCCGGCAAGGACCCGCACGTCTGGCTGGACCCGACCCGGCTCGCCGGGATCGCCGACCGGCTGGCCGAGCGGCTCGGCACGGTCGACCCGGACCGGGCCGCCGACTACACCGCCCGGGCGAAGGCGCTCCGCACCGAGCTGGAGACCCTCGACTCCGAGTACGCCAAGGGCCTGGAAAACTGCCAGCGGCGTGAGCTGGTGACCAGCCACACCGCGTTCGGGTACCTGGCGGAGCGCTACCGGCTGGAGCAGATCGGCATCTCCGGGCTGACCCCGGAGGACGAGCCGGCCCCGCAGCGCCTGGCCGAGGTGGCCGCCGAGGCCCGGGAGCACAACACGAGCACGATCTTCTTCGAGACCCTGGTCAGCCCGAAGGTCGCCGAGACGATCGCCCGGGAGGTCGGGGCGAAGACCGCCGTACTGGATCCGATCGAGGGCCTGCAACCCGGCAGTACCGGGGACTACCTTTCGGTGATGCGCAGCAACCTCGTGGCCCTGAAGACCGGACTCGGATGCTCATGACCGGACCCGTCGTCACCGTGCAGCACGGCGTGGTCGCCTACGACGACCGGGCCGTGCTGCGGGGCGTCTCCCTGCGGGTCGACCCCGGCGAGGTGGTCGCCGTACTCGGTGCCAACGGCTCCGGCAAGTCGACCCTGATCCGGGCGATTCTCGGCCTGGTGCCGCTGGCCGCCGGCACGGTCACCCTCTTCGGCACCCCGCAGCGCCGGTTCCGGCAGTGGGCCCGGATCGGGTACGTGCCGCAGCGGATGGGCGCCGGCAGCGGCGTACCGGCCACCGTGGCCGAGGTGGTCGCCTCCGGCCGGCTGGCCCGGCGGGGCGCGTTCCGGCCGCCGGGGCGGGTCGACCGGGCGGCGGTGGCCGAGGCGCTGACGGCGGTCGGGCTCGCCGACCGGGCCGGCGACCCGGTGGCGACCCTCTCCGGCGGGCAGCAGCAGCGCACCCTGATCGCCCGGGCCCTGGCCGGCCGGCCCGAGCTGCTGGTCCTCGACGAGCCGACCGCCGGGGTCGACTCGGCCAGCCAGGACGCCTTCGCCGAGGCGCTGCGCGGGTTCGTCGCCGGTGGCGGGACGGTGCTGCTGGTCGCGCACGAACTCGGGCCGCTGGCCGGGGTGATCACCCGGGCGGTGGTCGTACACGAGGGGACGATCGCGCACGACGGCGCGGTACCGGAGCCGGTCGGCCACCACGCGGCACCCGGACACGAGCACGTCCACCCGCACGCGCCGGAGGAGTCGACAGGGATGTGGGGCAACCGGCCGTGAGCCTTTTCCAGTACGACTTCATGATCAGAGCCCTGGTCGGGGCGCTGGTGATCGGGCTGACCGCCCCGGCGCTCGGCATCTATCTGGTGCAGCGCCGGATGTCGCTGATCGGCGACGGGGTCGGCCACGTCGCGCTGACCGGGGTCGGGGTCGGGCTGCTGCTCGACCGCTCCCCGGTGCTCACGGCGGTGATCGTCGCCGCCATCGCCGCGATCGGCATCGAGCTGATCCGGGAACGCGGCCGGACCTCCGGCGACGTCGCCCTGGCGATGCTCTTCTACGGCGGCATCGCCGGTGGCGTGATGCTGGTCGGGCTCTCCGGCAGCCGGAGCAACGCCAACCTGATGGCGTACCTCTTCGGCTCGCTGACCACGACGTCGCCGCAGGATCTGGTGGTGATCGTGGTCCTCGCGGCGGTGGTCCTGACCGCCATGGTCGCGCTGCGCCCGGCGCTCTTCGCGATCTGCCACGACGAGGAGTACGCCCGGGTCTCCGGCCTGCCGGTCCGGGCACTGAACCTGCTGCTCGCGGTGACCACGGCGGTGACCGTGACCATCGCGATGCGGGCGGTCGGGCTGCTGCTGATCAGCGCCCTGATGGTGGTACCGGTGGCCACCGCGCAACTGTTCACCCGGGGCTTCCTCGGCACCATGCTGGCCGCGATGGGGCTCGGGCTGCTCGCCTCCGGCTCCGGGGTGTGGCTGGCCGGCACCGCCAACACCGCGCTCGGGGCCACCATCGTGATCCTGGCGATCGGGCTCTTCCTGGTGACCTCGGTGGTCGTGGCGGTACGCCGGACGCTGGCCCGGCGGCGTGCCGTGCCCGGCCCGGATCCGCACGTCGAACCCTGTGACGTGGCGCTCGACGCCGCCCGGCCGACCGCTCCGGACCCGGCCCCGTCGACCGGGCCGGTCCCGGTTGACCTTGGAACCGCGCACCGAACGGCGGTACGCCGTTAACAACGGTTACCGTTACGGGGTGACGGGCACGAACGCCTACGAGGCCTACACGGGCGCCGGTGAGCTGCTACGAGCGCTCGCCGCACCGATCCGGCTCGCCATCGTCAGCGAACTCGCACACGGCGAACGGTGCGTACACGAACTGGTGGAGACACTCGGCGCCCCGCAGCCGCTCGTCTCCCAGCACCTGCGGGTACTGCGCGGTGCCGGCGTGGTGCGCGGCTCGCGGCGCGGTCGGGAAATCGCCTATACCTTGGTCGACGAGCACATCGCGCATATCGTGGCGGACGCGGTGAGCCACTCGGGGGAAGCCACCTGACGGGGGACGTCCGGTAGGCACCTGACACGACGCGAGGAGGGCGAGATGGCGGCGGCGGAGAGCGGCGCGGCGGTACGCAACACCCGACAGCGCAGCGCGGTCAGCGCCCTGCTCGGGGAGGTCGAAGGCTTCCACAGCGCCCAGGACCTGCACGCGATGTTGCGCAGCCGTGGCGAACGGGTCGGCCTGACCACCGTCTACCGCACGCTGCAAGGGCTCGCCGACGCGGGCGAGATCGACGTGATGCGCCCGCCGGGTGGCGAGCACCTCTACCGGCGGTGCAGCGAGGGGCACCACCACCACCTGGTCTGCCGGGCCTGCGGGCGTACGGTCGAGGTGGAGGGGCCGGCCGTGGAGAGCTGGGCCGACCGGGTCGCTAACAAGCACGGGTTCTCCGAGGTCAGCCACACCCTGGAGATCTTCGGCACCTGCCCGAACTGCGCCGGCCGGTAAGCCGAGCCGGCCGAGCCGGCTGGTCGGCCGGACGGTGGCTGAGCCGGGTCAGCCGCGAGGTCGGCCGGACGGTGGGCTGAGCCGGGTCAGCCTGCGCCGAAGCAGACGAAGGCCGCCGCCGTGGCCTGCGCGGAGCCGTCACCGGCGGCGGAGAACTCCCGCTGGGCGGCGGCCAGCGCCGACGCCGGCCGGACGCCGGAACCCATCCGGCGGTGCAGGTCCAGCATCAGCGTGCTGGTCAGATCCGCCGGCACCGGCAGCACGGTGGCGATCAGACTGCTGGCGCCGAGGGACAGCAGCACCGAGGTGAAACCCATCACCTCGTCGCCGGGGCGTACCCCGGAAAGCCCCGAGTCGCAGGCGGAGAGCACGACACAGCCGGGCGGGCGGGGCAGCCGCTCCAACTCGTACGCCGTCAGCGGGCCGTCGGCGAGGTCCAGTGTGGAGAAGAGCGGATTGTCGGCCCGGAAGGTCCCGTGCGCCGCGATGTGTGCCAGCCGCGCCCCGTCCAGCCCCGTGGTCACCGCCTCGGCGGTCGCGTCCGCGCCGGCCAGCAGACGCGCCCCGGGCAACACCTGGCTCAGCAGGCGTACCTCGGTCTCGGCGGCCGGCAGGCGCGGGCCGGCGGCGAGCAGCGGCGGACCGTCCGGCACCGTACGGCGGGCGGCGGCAAGCCACGCCGTCGCCGACGGAGCCACCGTCACCGGCCGACCGGCACAGGTCGGCAACCCGGCCCAGGCAACCGCGTGCAACGCCCCGATCGGCACCATCACCAGCGGCCGGTCGGCCAGGCGCGCCCGCAGCGGCCCGAAGAGCTGCCGGTCCAGGGCCGACCCGGCGTGCTCGACCCCGGCCCGCGCGTCGGGGGTGTCCCCGGTGACCACCAGCCGGCGCAGGCCGAACCGGTGCAGCCGGGCGGCGTGCAGTGCCGCCTCCAGCGGGCCGAGGTCGTGCAGGGTCACCCGGCAGTCCCGGAGCAGCACCGCCCGGAGCCGCTCCCGGTGGGCCACCAGTTCCACCAGTACGGCCCCGCCGAGCCACTCGCCGAGGGTCTGCACCTCCGGCGGTGCCAGCAGCCCGCCGTCGCCGTCGACCCCTCGGGCCAGCTCCCGGATCTGCCGTTCGAGCCGGGCCTGCCGACGGCGCAGCGCGGTCACCGGGCGGCCCGCGAGCAGCGCCTCCTCCAGCGCGCCGCTGACCATCCGCAGCTCGGCGAGGGCGGCGGCCAGCCCGACGTCCTGCGGCGGAAGCACCGCCCGCATCCGCAGCGCACTGGCGCGCCACCGCTCCGTCCAGGCCAGCACCTGGGCGGGGGTACCGGAGGTGATCGCGAGGTCGACTCCCTCGGCCGCCAGTTCCTGGCCGTGCGCACCGCTGTGCGCGCGCAGTTCGGTGGCGCCGAGCGCGGCCCGGTAGCCGTCGAGTACCGCCAGTCCGCGCTGCAACGCGCGGGCGCCGCCCCGGTGGTCGCCGCCGAGCCGCCGGGACAGCGCCAGCGCGTACCAGCCCTGCGCCCGCCGCGACGCCGTCCCCCGGCGGCGTGCCCGGGCGGCGACCGCCAGCAGCTCGGCCGCCCGCCCGGTACGCCCCAGCGCGGCGGCCAGCGCAGCGGCCTCGATCCGGGTGGTCAGCGCCGGTCCCGGCCATCCGGTGGCGTCGAGCTGGTCGGCGGTACGCACCAGCGCGGCCAGCAGCGCCGCCGAGCGGGTACCCCGGCGCAGCTCGGCGCGCAGCTCGACGTGCCGGGCGAAGGCGGCCCAGGTGCGGCGCCCCTGCCGGCGGAACCGGACCCGCGCCTCGGCCGCGGTCGTGGTGGCGGTCTCCAGGTCACCGGCGAGCAGCGCGGCCCTGGCTCTGGCGAGCAGCGCCTCGGCGAGATCCGAGGCCATGCCGCGCTGCCGCAGCTCGCGTACGGCGAGGCTGGCCACCTCGACCGCCTCGTCGACCAGGGGCACGGAGAGCAGCAGCTCGAACCGGTCCAGCAGCAGCGCCGGCCGGGGGACATTGAGCTGGGCGTACTCCTCCTCCACCGCGGCGAAGCGGCGCAGCGCCCCGGGGATGTCGCCGCCGTGGCTCGCGGCGATGCCGAGGTTCCACCGGACGTCGGCGGCGGCCAGGTCCAGTCCGAGCCGCTGGAAGATGGCGGCGGCGCAGCCGAGGTCGTCGTCGGCGCCGAGGGTCGCGCCCCGGTGCGCGTTGAGCAGTCCCCGGTTGTTCCGGGCGCGCGCCTCCAGCAGCAGGTCACCCTCGCGCTGGGCGATCTCGACCGCGATCCCGTACTCCCGGACCGCCTCCTCGAACTGGCCGCGGAAGTGCAGCACCACGCCGCGCTGCATCCGGGCCCGCCCGGCGTCGGCGCCGGTCAGCTCCGGCAGCGCCGAGGTGACCTCGGCCAGCGCGGCGGAGGTACGGCCGGCGTTGGCGAGCACGTAGCCGAGGCTCATCCTGGCCAGCGCCGCTACCCGGGGTGTGCCGGCGGCGCGCAGCGCGCGGCGTAGGTGCCGCAGGGCCGCCGGCAGGTCGTTGAGTTCCCGCAGCGCCAGCCCGATCGCCCGCTCCGCGGTGGAACGCTCGTCGGCGTCGCACTGGGCGGTCGCCAGCACCCGCCGACCGAGCATGATCGCTTCGCGGGGATAGCGCTGTACGGCGTCGAGCGCCGCCCGGGCCGTGGGAGCGACGGAGCCGGCGCTGTCACCCATGCGGACAGAATCCCCGATCGATGACCTTGGGTCAATCTGTACGGTTATCCGAAAAGAGACGGTTCCACGGCGCCCTGCGGATCCGCGATTATTGACAATCGACTATCACTGGAAAACAATCGACACCATCGGGGAATGTTCAGGGAGTTGGCCCGCCGAAGCGTCCGCCGACCGCACTTCTTTCGTCCATTTGGGAGGACCGGTGTCGCCTGACCGTCCCGTCGCGCCGCGCCCGATCGGTCGGTTGTCCCGCCGGCATCTCATGGCGTTGGCCGCACTGAGCGCAGCCGCCCCGTTGGGCGCCGGACTCCGGCCCGCGCCCGCCGCCGCCGGCAACGACGACGACGCGTACCAGCGGGCATTTCAGCAACTGCTGGCGGCCGACCCGAACGTGCTGGTCCACGACGAGCCCGGCCGGGAGTTCCTCTACCGCCCCCGGCAGTTGCTGGTGGCCGACCCGGACACCGAACGGGTGGTGGCCGCGCTGCGGAAGGCCGGGCATCCGGTGACCCGGGGCGGCGGGTTCGCCGGGGTAACCCGGCTGCGCTTCGACCGGGAGGCCCACGTGCCCTCGGTCGTGGCGAAGCTGCGCGATCCGCGGCAGTGGCCCGACCAGCGGGTGCCCCGGGTGCAGCCGCACCACGTGCTGCTCGGCTACGGCAACATCATGGGCAACCCGGGCGGACCGCCGCAGGTCGCCGCCGCCCTGCCCGGGCCGGATCCGGCGCACGCCGGGGACGGCGCCGGGGTGACGGTGGGGATCTGCGACACCGGGGTCTGGCGGCTGGCCGGCGCCCGCCATCCGGAGTGGCTCGGCGGCGGCTACCTGCCGCAGGTCGACGACGAGGACCCGCTCTACCTGCACAGCGACGTACTCGGCCCGCAGGGCGGGCACGGCACCTTCGTCGCCGGGGTGGTCCGGCAGGCCGCCCCGGGCGTGTCGTTCGACCCCGAGCCGGCGCTGAACCCGACCGGCGTCGGCGACGAGGAGATGCTGTCGGCGGCCCTGGCCGGCCTCGGCCCCGAGGTGTCGATCGTCAACCTGTCGCTGGGCTGTTCCACCCAGGACGACCTGCCGCCGCTGCCGCTGGTGAACGTCCTCGCCGGCCGGCGGGCGGGCAGCGTCGTCGTCGCGGCCAGCGGCAACACCGGCACCGACCGGCCGACCTGGCCGGCCGCCCTGCCGGAGGTGGTGGCGGTGGCGGCGGTCAGCCAGGGGGCGAACGGGCTGCTGCCGGCCCCGTACAGCGGCTTCGGCTCCTGGGTGGACGCCTGTGCCGTCGGCGAGCGGACCAGCACCTACGTGGACGGCCGGCTGCTGCTGCCCGGCCAGCCGGCGAAGCAGTTTCTCGGGTACGCGACCTGGGCCGGCACCTCCTTCGCGGCGGCACACGTCTCGGGCCGGCTGGCCGCCCTGATGAGCGCCACCGGGCTCGATGCCGAGCAGGCCCGGCTGGTCCTGCTCGGCGATCCGCGCTGGCACCCCGACTACGGCGTACTCGTTGACTGAGCATCCGGAGCCCGCCACGCCTCCGGCCGCCGGTCCGGCCCCGGACGTCCGGACGGGCGACGAGATCCTCGTCGGTCTGGTCTCCGCCGCCGCGAACGGGGATGAATTCGCCTGGGTGGAGCTGGTCCGCCGCTACGCCCCGCTGGTGTTTTCGGTGATCCGGGCGCACGGGCTGAACCGGATCGACGCGGCCGACGTGAACCAGACCGTCTGGCTGCGTCTGGTGGAGCACCTGGGCCGGGTACGCGAGCCCGCCGCCCTGGCCACCTGGCTGGCCACCACCACCCGGCGGGAGTGCTACCGGCTGGTCCGGGTCGGCCGGCGTACCCAGCCGTTCGATCCGCTCGACGAGGCCGTCGAGGCGACCATCGGCGCCCTGCTGCCACCGGACTTCAGGACACCGGACGAGGACCTGCTCCGGGCGGAACGCCGGCAGGCGTTACGGGACGGCTTCGGCCAGCTTCCGGCGCGCTGCCGGGAGTTGCTCTCCCTGCTGGTCGCCGATCCGCCCACCAGCTACCGGGAGATCGCACAGCGGTTGGGGATGCCGATCGGCAGCATCGGCCCCTCACAGGCACGCTGCCTGCGGAAGCTGCGCAACTCCCCCGCGCTCGCCGCGTTCGTCGACACGTCCTCGGACGCCGGGGGGAGCGGAGGTGACCGCGATGGGGCTGTGGCCGCCGGCCGATGACGACGCCCTGCTGAGCGAGCTGGGTGCGGCGCTACGCGAGGCGGGACCGCCGCCGGAGGAGTTCCTGACCGCCGCGTACGCGGCGTTCGGCTGGCGGACCGTCGACGCCGAGCTGGCCGTCGCCGAGCTGACCTTCGACTCCGCGTGTGACCCCGAGCCCGCCGGACTGACCCGGTCCGCCGGCTCCACCCGCGCGCTGGCCTTCCACGCCGGCCCGGTCGTCGTCGCGATCGAGGTGACCGGGACCGGCATCGTCGGTCAGCTCTCGCCGGCTCGCGGCGGCCGGGTCGTCGCCCGCACCCCGCGCGGCCCCTACGAGGAGGTGGCCGTGGACCCGGTCGGCTTCTTCTCGCTGGGTCCGCCGCCGACCGGTCCGGTCCAACTGCACGCCCGGACCTCGGACTACGCGGTGGCGACCAGCTGGGTCTCGCTCCGCTGAGTCGACCCGGCCCCGGCCGGCGTCCCCGACCCCGCGACCGCCCGCCCCGGGGCGCCGGTGCTCCCCCCACCACCGCCTCCGGGTGCCGACGCATGCCCCGGGACGGGTGTGGCCGTACAAGAGGACCGTCGGGCTCCGTTGATACAAATAGACATGTAATTCATCCACTCGCATTCCGCCTTATTCGAGAATTACTCCCTCCCCGGCATATGCGGGCACGCTCGGCAATCGAATTATTCGCCTGTTCCATTGTCTCCGACCATTGGATTAGAGTCCTTTTGCCGGCCCAGCACGAGCGCGCTCCTCATTGCTCATCGCCCCAGTACCCGAGGAGAAGGAACCCCCCAATGACCACTGCGAGTCCACGTCTGTTCCGAACCACCGGAGTGTTGTTCGGTGCGGTATTGGCGACGCTGCTGAGCGTCTCGACGAGTGGCGCCGCCCTGGGCGGCGTCGCCGACGGGTCGAAGGCCGGCGCGGCGGTGTCCGCGCGTACCGACGTGTTCATGAAGGACACCGCGTCGGACGTCGGGAACGAGCCGCACGGGGCGATCTACTCGTCCTTCTTCAACAGCCCGGACGTCAAGATCTGCCCCAGCGCGATCGAGTGCGCGTCGCACACGAACCCGGTCGTCGGCTCGACCAGCTACATCTTCGTCAAGCTCCGGAACCCGGGCCCGTACGGGTCGGGGATCAGCTCCGGCACGCTGCGCGCGTACTACACCACCTCGGGCGGCGCCGCGAACTGGCCGGCCCACTGGACCCCGATCGGCTCGAAGAGCCTGCCGGTCGCACCCGGTGAGACCGTCACCTCGATCGCGTGGCCGAACGTCCCCTCCATCGGCCACTTCTGCCTGCTGCTCCGCTGGGAGTCCGAGACCGACCCGATGAACTTCGAGGGGACGACGACGTCCATCAACACGCAGTACAACAACAACCTCGTCTGGAAGAACGCCAACACCGTCCCGGCCACCCCGGGCGGGCCACCGGTCGACCGGCCGTACGCGCTGGCGAACGCGCTGCCGGTGCCGGCGAACTTCGATCTCGTGTTCCGCCCGCTGGAGCAGGCCGCGCCGAACCTGAAGATCGTCGTCGACCTCGGCCCGGAACTGTTCGAGCGCTGGGTACGGGCCGGCCGGGCGGGTGACGGCGTCCGGGTGGTCGGCCGGACCGAGCTGGAGGTCGACCCGAACAAGGCACAGATCAGGGACCTGCTGATCAATCCGGAGGAGCGTCCGGTCGTCAAGCTGAGCTTCGCGGCCGGGGAGGGCGCGCAGAAGCCGTACGTGCTCCAGGTGCTACAGGTCGGACCGGCCCGTGAGGGCGGCGAGAAGTTCGTGCTGGGCGGGGTGGACTACACCATCGTGTCGGCCCGAGGCTGACAGCGGAGGCCCGAGGCTGACAGCGGAGGCCCGAGGCTGACAGCGGAGGCCCGAGGCTGACAAGGAGGACGGTGGGCCGGGGAGCCGGGGAGGGCTCCCCGGCCCATCGGCCGTGCGCACGCCCGCGCGACACCAGCCGGCCCGCCTGGCCTGCCCGGAGCCGGTCGGCGACACAGTCCGGCCCGTGGCACGCTGACCGGCATGAGGATCTACGCCGATCGCTTCCCGAACGCCGCCCGCCAACTCCTCACCGACCTGCTCGTCGTCGCCTGGATCTATCTGTGGATCCGGGCCGCCATGTGGCTGCACGACCTGGTGCAGAAGCTCGCCGTACCCGGACAGAAGCTGGAGGGGGCCGGCGGTGGACTGGCCGACAACCTGGCCGACGCGGGCGGCAAGGTCGGCCGGGTGCCCGTGGTGGGTGACGAGCTGACCTCGCCGTTCGAGAAGGCCGCCGGGGCGGCGCGGGCGATGGCGGACGCCGGGCGGGAGCAGCAGGAGCTGGTCGGCGAGCTGGCGTTGGCGCTCGCGCTGGCCCTGCTGGTGTTTCCGCTCGGGGTGGTGCTGTTGGGGTGGCTGCCGCTGCGGGTGCGGTGGATGCGGCGGGCCGGTGCGGCCCGGGCGTTGCGCTCGGCGCCGGCCGGGCGGGACCTGTTGGCGTTGCGGGCGCTGGCGAACCAGCCGATCCGGCGGCTGACCCGGATCGACCCGGACGTGGCGCAGGCCTGGCGTCGGGGTGACGCCGAGGCGGTGGACGCGTTGGCCGCGCTGGAGCTGCGCGCGCTCGGCCTGCGGGCCGCTCCGGTACGCCGCTGACGCCGCCCACCGCCACCTTCGAGGATCACCTGAGCAAGGCTGCCGGAAGGACAGCCGGGCCGCCGGCTCAGCCGGTGAAGGACTCGGGGCCGAAGCGGCCCCAGGCCACGAAGACGGCCATGCCGAGATAGACCAGGTCGGGAATGATCGTCGCCCGCTCGCCGCGACGGAGGCGCATCGCCGTCGCCGTGGCGAACAGCAGCGCCACGCAGGTGGCGGTGACCGGTACCAGAACCGGTGCGACGTCGAGTACGGCGGGCAGGATCAGGCCGGCGACGGCCAGGATCTCGACGGCTCCGATCGCCCGGAGTGCGCCGGGGCTGAAGTCGAGGACCCACTGGGCGGCGTGGCCACCCACGGCGGCGATCTTCTCCCTGGGTACGAACATCTTGGAGGTACTGACCAGGAGGACGGCGGCCAGTACTCCGGTAACGATCCACAGCGCTAGGTTCATCAGAATTTCCTTTCAAACGTGGGCATTTTGCCCGTTCGCGAGTAGCCCGGACACCTCCGTGGGGGTCAGGTGTCAGCTGTCGGCCGGCGGTCGGCGCGGCTGGCGGCCGGCGCGGACCAGGGCGGCCAGGTCGCCGACCGGGCCGAAGTGCCGCAGCTTGTCGGGATTGACGACGGAGTGGATCGTCTGGACCTGACCCTCGGCGATGCCGAGCCCGATGACCCCGACCAGCCGGTCCTGCGAGTCGAACGCCATCGCGCCGGGCTGGCCGTTGACCTCGGCGACCTGGAGGCGCACGCCGAGGCGCGGCAGCGCGGACATCCCGGCCAGCAGGGCCCGGGCCACCCGTTCCCGGCCGTTGAGCGGTCGCCCCAGCGCGGGCGCCTTGCCGCCGCCGTCACCGTGCAGTGCCACGTCCTGTGCCAGCAACTCCTCCAGCGCCCGCAGGTCGCCCTGGCCGGCCGCGGCGAAGAAGCGCTCGGCCAACTCCGCCCGCTGCCGTCGGGAGGCGTGATAGCGAGGCCGGCGCTCCCGGAGGTGGTTGCGGGCCCGCGCGACCAGGTGCCGGGCACTGTCCACATCGGTGCCGACGATCTCGGCGACCTCCGGGTACGGATAGTCGAACACCTCACGCAGCAGGAACGCGGCCCGCTGCTGCGGCGTCAGGCTCTCCAGCAGCACCAGGAACGCCAGCGACAGCGAGTCGGCGGTCTCCGCGTGCTCGGCCGGTGACGGGTCGGTGACCAGCGGCTCCGGCAGCCACTCGCCGACGTACCTCTCCCGGCGCATCCGTGCCGAACGCAGCTGGTCGATGGCGAGCCGGGTGACCAGGGTGGCGAGGTACGCCCGGGGCGAGGCGATCGACTCACCCCGGCGCAGGGTCTGGTGCATCCGCAGGAATGCTTCCTGCACCACGTCCTCGGCCTCGCTCACGCTGCCGAGCATCTGGTAGGCGATGGCGAACGCCCGCGGCCGCAGCTCGGCGTACAGCTCCGGGGACATGACATCTCCGCTCGTCGGGTTCACCGATAGAGACGAGACACCCCGACGCCCCATGACCGGCAGTCACCCAGGTCACAGTAGGGTGCGGCCGTGCACGGAGAACAGCAGGCGCCCGGACCCTTTCCCCGCCGCCCGCTCGGCGCCACCGGGCTGCACGTCACCCCGGTCTGCGTCGGCGGCGGGCCGCTGGGCAGCATGCCGGGCCTTTTCGGGTACGACGTCAGCGCCGAACGCGGCACCGAGACCGCGCTCGCCGCGCTGACCGGCCCGTTCAACTTCCTCGACACCGCCGCCGGCTACAGCGACGGGGAGAGTGAGCGGCGGGTCGGCGCCGCGCTGCGCCGGGTCGGCGGCGTGCCGGAGGGCTTCGTGCTGGCCACCAAGGTGGACCGGGACATGCGGACCGGTGACTTCTCCGGTGCGCAGATGCGCCGCTCCGCCGAGGGGAGCCTGGAGCGACTCGGCCTGGACCGGCTGCCGCTGGTCTATCTGCACGACCCCGAGCACATCAGTTTCGAGGCCGGCATGGCGCCGGGCGGCCCGGTCGAGGCACTGCTCGAACTACAGCGCGAGGGCGTGATCGAGCATCTCGGGGTGGCCGGCGGCCCGGTGGAGCTGATGGCGAGATATCTGCGTACCGGGCACTTCGCGGCGTTGATCACGCACAACCGGTGGACCCTGGTGGACCGCTCGGCCGGTGACCTGATCGACGAGGCGGTCTCGCTCGGCGTCGGCGTGGTGAACGCCGCCCCCTTCGCCAGCGGCATCCTGGCCAAGGGTCCCGCCCGGTTCACCAAGTACGCCTACCGGCAGGCCGACGACGCGATGCTGGACCGGATCCGGGCGATGGAGGCGGCGTGCGCGGCGCACGGCGTACCGCTCGCGGCGGCGGCGCTCCAGTTCTCGCTGCGCGACTCCCGGATCACCTCCACCATCGTCGGGGTGTCCCGGCCGGAGCGGATCCCGGAGACCGCCGAACTCGCCCGCTGGGAGATCCCCGAGGAGTTGTGGGAGGCCCTCGCTCCGCTCACCGCGCCGCAGGAGTCCTGGCTGTACTGACGCCGCGGTCCGGCGACGCCGACAGGCAACCTCACAGTCACTGTCAGATCACAAACAGTGATATACACCTCTACTGAAGTGGGTCTAGTTTCACAGAAGGAGTGAATCGGAAACTCTACGCGAAGCGTGCAGCGGGAGAGCATCATGCGGAACAACCGGATCGCAACGCTGATCGTATTGATCACCGTTGCCAGCGTCGCAGCCGTGCCGTCCACAGCGAAGGCCGGCGCCCGTGGGGAAGCACTGTTCGGCGACTTCAACGCCGACGGCCTCCAGGACGAGGCCGTACTCGGCGCGGTCCTGCCGAACCTCTGCTCCACCATCGTCACCTACGGCGCGGCACCCGGCGTCTACACGCCCCCGGTCGCCTACACCTACCTGACCCTCGGTGGCAGCAGCACACCCAACTGCCCGGACATCGGGGTAGCGGCCAACGTGGACGACGACCCCGCCGACGAACTGTGGGTGGCCTGGTCCCAGGGTGCCCCCGCCACCGTCGACTTCAACCGCCTGGTCCTCCAGCCCCCCTTCTTCACCCCCTCGGCCCGGTACACCTCCACGATCGCCCGCCCCACCTACTCCGGCAAGGCCATGTTCAGCCCCGGCGGCCGGTACAGCCCCTATGCCGTCGGCCCCGGCGGACTGCTGAGCTACACCGTCGAGGGCAACATCGTGTCTCCCGGCCCGGTTGCCTTCTGCTCCGTCGACACCCCCACCGTGCAGATCGCCGACTGGAACAGCGACGGCATCGACAGCGTCCTACTCGCCTACACCAGGGGCTGCGCCGACAACAGCAACGGCGTGGTGGAGATCCGCCAGGACGGCACCACCCGCCACCTCGAGTTCGACCCGACCGGCCGAACCACCTGGACCGCCCGGCTCGCCAACGCCAACGGCGACCGCTTCCCGGACGTCCGCACCGTCAACCAGACCACCGGCGAGGTCAGCTACTTCATCAACACCGGCAGCGGCGACTTCACCCTCACCAGAGCGCCCGAAGCCAACACCGACCAGATCACCCTCACCACCGTCAAGCCGCTGGCCATCGACATCCTCGCCAACGACTTCGCCAGCCGCTACGCCGAAATCATCATCACCGTCCCACCCCGCTACGGCACCGTCCAGGTGCTCTCCGACCGACGGGTGGTCTACCGGCCGAACCCCACCCACGGCCGCACCGACAGGTTCACCTACCAACTCGTCGAAGAGGGCAAACGAAGCAGCGCAACAGTCACCATCAGATTCCCGGACTGACCGCCGCGATCGTGCTGGCCACCGGGCGGAGCTGCGGTGGGTGACCCGGTCGGTCGGGTCACCCACCCAGCCTCACTTCCCGGTCGCTGGCGGGATGTGCCGGCGTACGTCCTCGGCGGTCGACGGGCCGGGCTGCCAGGGGGCGACCCAGGGCAGGTCGGCGGGCGGAGTGATCACACCCTCTTCCAGGAAGGCGTACCGGCCGGCGAGGATCCGCTTCGCCGCCGCCGTGTCGACCGAGTCGGTGTTCTCCCACAGTGCCCGGAACAGCGCGGCGATCCGTACCCTGGCCTGCCGGCAGAAGAGGTCGGCCAGCTCCACGCCCTCCGGGCGGGTCTCCCGCTCGGCGTTCGCCCGTACGCAGACCGCCGACATCGCGAAGAGTTCGGCGCCGATGTCCACGATCCGGCCGAGGAAGCCCTGCTTGTGCTCCAGTTTCCCCTGCCAGCGGGACATTCCCAGGAACGTCGACCGGGCCAGTTTGCGGGACGACCGCTCGACGTGGCGCAGGTGACCGGCGAGGTGGCCGTACTCGGCGTACCCGCCGGGATTCTGCCCGCGACCGACCGCGAGGCTCGGCAGCCACCTGGCGTAGAACGCTCCCGCCCTGGCCCCGGCCCGGACCTTCCGGCCGAGTTCGGCGTCGGGGTCGATGATGTCGCCGGCCACCGAGAGGTGCGCGTCGACCGCCTCCCGGGCGATCAGCAGGTGCATGATCTCGGTCGATCCCTCGAAGATCCGGTTGATCCGAAGGTCGCGGAGGATCTGCTCGACGGCGGCCGGCCGCTCGCCCCGGGCGGTCAGCGAATCGGCGGTCTCGTAGCCGCGCCCGCCCCGGATCTGCACCAGCTCGTCCGCGATCTTCCAGGCCATCTCGCTGGCGTAGAGCTTGACCAGCGCGGCCTCGATCCGGATGTCGTTGGTCTCGTCGTCGGCGAGCAGGCAGCAGAGGTCGAGCATCGTCTCCATGCCGTAGGTGGTGGCGGCGATGAAGGCGAGCTTGCTGGCGACCGCCTCGTGCCCGCCGACCGGCCGTCCCCACTGGACCCGCTCGGCGGCCCACTCCCGGGCCACGTTCAGCGACCACTTGCCGGCGCCGACACACATCGCCGGCAGCGAGAGCCGACCGGTGTTCAGGGTGGTCAGCGCGATCTTCAGGCCGCGTCCCTCGCCGCCGATGACGTTCTCGGCGGGTACGAGGACGTCGGAGAAGCGGGTCAGGCTGTTCTCCAGCCCGCGCAGCCCGAGGAAGGCGTTGCGCCGTTCGACGGTGATCCCGGGTGAGTCCGCCTCGACGACGAACGCGGTGATCCCGCCGCGCCGCCCCTCCGACTTCGGCACCCGGGCCATCACCACCAGCAGGGAGGCCACGGTGCCGTTGGTGGCCCACAGTTTGACCCCGTTGAGTCGGTAGCCGGTGCCGTCGGCGGTCGGCTCGGCGGTGGTGGCCAGCCGGGCCGGGTCGGAGCCGACGTCCGGCTCGGTCAGCAGGAACGCCGACACCTCGCCGGCGGCCAGCCGGGGCAGGAAGCGCTGTTTCTGCTCGTCGGTGCCGAACATCTTCAGCGGCTGCGGCACCCCGATCGACTGGTGCGCCGAGAGCAGCGCGCCGATCGCCGGGCTGACCGAGCCGGCCAGGGTCAGTGCCTGGCAGTAGTGCAGGTTGCTCAGGCCGAGGCCGCCGTACTTCTTGTCGATCTTCATCCCGAAGCTGCCGAGCCGGGCGAGCCCGGCGAACACCTCGTCGGGGATCCGGGCGTCCCGCTCGATCGCCGCCCCGTCCACCTCGGACCGGACGTAGCCGCCGAGCTTGTCGAGGAACTCCTTCGCCTCTGCGGCGCGCTCGGGGTCGGGCTGCGGCCACGGGTCGATCAGGTCCAGCCGGAGCCGGCCGAGGAAGAGTTCCTTGCCAAAGCTCGGCCTGCCCCACTCGGTCTCCCGGGCGGCCTCGGCGACCTGCCGCGCCTCCCGCTCGGAGACCTGCCCGGCCTCCTTCGGCAGCGGCCCGGCTCCGTCCGACCCGCTCGCCGCCGGCCTGTTCTGCTCTGTCGTGGTCACGGCAACCCCCTCGATCGAGTACGGCACTGAGGGGTAACCGCGCCCATCACTCCACACTGCGGAGCGGGCAACCCCCTGGCGTGCTGCGGCCGAATACACCGCCAACGCTACTCGGTTTTGTTACCCGCCGGTAGCACCAAATATGCGCATGCCACCATCCCGGCGGCACGCCCGCCGCCGGACCAGGCGCTGGGCGGACGGACCGCCGGAGAAATGGTCGCGTGTTGGCGAGACTGTCGAGCTGTCCCGCTTGTGCACCCACCGACTCCGGCCACGTCGGCGGCAGGGCGGTGTCGTGGTGATGCTCGCGACCGGCCGGATCACGCACCTGGAGGCCGCGTTCGACGTGGGCGTCGGCAACCTCCGGTCGAACCGACGAGCCGACCCGGCCTGACGGCGACGACCCGGCCGTCCACATTGGTATCGTGTGATACCGGTGCGGATACCGGTCCCGACGAACGATGGTGGTGAGGGCGGTATGACGCAGCGGTCTGGAATCCGGCTCCGGCCGGCAGTGCTGGCCATGGTCGGCGTACTTCTCCTGGCGACCGGATGCTCCGGCGGTGACGCCGACGACGCCCCCGCACCCGCAACCACCTCGGCGGCCCCGACGACCTCGGCGCCGACCTCGGCGGCCGCCACCACACCGGGAGGGAAAGCGGCGGCGCTGAAGTTCGGCCTGCCGAAGTATCCGGAGGCGCTGGTCGACGCGGACGGCCGGACGCTCTACACCTTCAGCGGTGACCGCCACGGCAACGTCACCTGCCTGGAGGCCTGCGCGGAGGAGTGGCCACCGCTGCTGACCGTGGACGAGCCCACGTTCCCCGACGACCCCTCGGAGCGGGCCGGCCGGCAGGGACTCGGCAACGGCACCTGGCAGGCGACGTACTCCTCCTGGCCGCTGTACTACTACTCCGGTGACACCGCACCGGGACAGGCGAACGGACTGGGCAAGCAGTCCTTCGGCGGCAGGTTCACCATCATCCTGCGCAACGGCAACCGGATCGGTTAACGGCACCGCACAGCCCGCAGCGGAGGACGGGCGTCGCGGGGGCTCAGTGTGCCGACGCGCCGGTCGGCGGGATCGCGCGCAGCTCGGTCAGCGCGTACTTCGCAGCCTTCTCCACCGCCGCGATCCCCTTCTGCCGGGTCGAGTGGTGGTCGGAGAGTACGGCGATCAGCCAGTCCCGGCCCGGCTCGACGATCCGGCCGATGCTGTTCGCCAGCCACAGCCCGTTGTCGGCGTCGACCGTGGTCCAACCGTTCTTGACGTAGCTGGCGGTGCCGGCCCGACCGGCGGCGGCGGTGATCCCCCAGTCCTGCTCCTCGTCGACCTCACCCATCAGCCCGAACAGGAAGTCGCGGCTGCCGTCGCCGAGCGGACCGGCCGGATCGGTGACCGCGGTCAGCAGTCGGAGCTGGTCGGCCGCCGTGGTGGTGGTCATCCCCCAACTCGAGTTGGGCGTCGTCTGGCGCAGTCCGAGAGTCCGGTTCGCGGCGGTCAGTCCGGATCGGTAGCCGATCGTGGCGTAGAGGCTGCTCGCCGCGGCGTTGTCGCTGACCACGATCATCGAGCGGGCCAGTCGCCGTTCGTTCGCGCTGAGCTTGCGCCCCTGGTCCTGGCGGCGCAGCAGTAACGCGGCCAGGATGTCGACCTTGACGATGCTGGCGGTCTGGTAACGCCGGGTGCCGGCGACGACCGCCAGGTCGCTGCTCCGGTCCCGCACCGCGAGCGTGACCCGGCCGCCGACTCCGCGCAGGTAGCGCTCGATCCGGGTACGCGCCAGCGCCGGGTGGTCCGGGGTCGGGCTGGGCGTCGGCCGGGCCGGGCTGGCCGTCGCTCCCGGCGCCGGGCCGGCATCGGCCGAACCCGCCCACCGGTACGCCAGCCCGGTGCCGGCCGCACCCGCGCCGAGCAGTGCGGCGGCGGTGGCCGCGAGCAACTCCCGGCGCCCCGGCCCGCGCCGGCTAGTCAAGGAGGCCCGCCAACTTCTCCGCCACCGCGTACCCGGTGTCCCGGTCCACCGGCCCCGGAACGTTCAGCGTCGAGAGCCGATCGCCGTGGCGTACCGCCACCAGCAGCGTGGACCGGGCAGGTGCGCCCGGTGACTCGATCCGCCCCCGCACCACCAGGGCGTCGGCGGGCGGCAGGCCGGTGTCGAGGAGCGTGAACGAGATGCTGGCGCCGTAGGCGTCGTACCGGGAGCAGGTCTGCACCACCCGGCGTACGTCGTCGAGGGCCCGTACCGCCCAGCCCGGCTCGTACGCCTCGACCACCTGCGTCGCGACCAGCTCGGTCGGCACGTGCCGGTACCGGCGCTGCACCGCGTCGCTGCGATGCCGCTGCGCCGGATAGTCCTCCGCCCGGTACGCCGGGCAGTCGGCCTGGAGCCACGGCCACGGCGGCGGCTCCGGCGGATGCGGGCTCTGCCGCCATCCCGTGCCGAGTCCGCTCGGCTGGAGCAGGGCCAGGTCGAGCGCTGCCGGGCGGTGGGCCGGACCGCTCGCGGTCAGCCGGGCACCCTGGCCTACCGACGAGCGGGGTGCCGGATCGGCGGCGCAGCCGGCGGTCAGGCCGGTGACCGCCAGCACGACCACCAGCAGGCCGGCTGTCGCGGCCGACCGCAGGCCGGCTGTCGCGGCCGACCGCAGGCCGGCTGTCGCGGCCGGCCTGTCGACCGCTGGTAATGACCTTGCTCGGGCTTCCACACCCCTTAATGACGACCGCCGCAGGCGGGACTTTGCATGGACCGCCGATGCGGCTATCCGGTGGCGGCCCGCAACTCCCGCTCCGGGTCCGCCTCGGGTTCGGCCGGCGCCGACGGCGTACGCGCCGGGCTGGTCACCGGCTTGGGCTTGCCGACCAGGTACCCCTGGGCGAAGTCCACCCCGTAGTCGCGGAGCAGATCCATGGTGGCCTCGTCCTCCACGTGCTCGGCCGCGGTCCGGATGCCCAACCCGCGGCACATCTCGACGATCGACCGCACGATGCCCCGGTTCGCCACCGAGTGCGTTATGTCGGCGATGAACTCGCCGCCGACCTTCACCAGGTCCACCGGGAAGTAGGTGAGGAAGGCGAACGGCACGTGCCCGGACCCGAAGTCGTCGAGCGCGAGCTGGCAGCCGAGCTGGCGGATCCCGTACGCGAAGTTGTGCGCCTCGGTCAGGTTGCCGATCCGCGCGGTCTCGGTGATTTCGAAGGTGAGCTGCCCGGGATCGACGTCGTACTGCTGGAGCCGCTGCTGGACCCGTTCCAGCAGGTGCGGGTCGCCGAGCGATCGCCCGGAGAGGTTCACCTGGTAGTGCGAGGTACGCGAGCCCCGGGCGATGAGTTCGATGGTCCGGTCGATCACCCACCGGTCGATCGGCAGGATCTCGTCCAGCCGTTCCGCGTCACCGAGCAGGGTCGACGCCGAGTGCGCCTGCCCGCCGTCGTTGACCACCCGGAGCAGGATCTCCTGCCGGGTGATCTGGTTGAGCCGCAGGTCGAGGATCGGCTGGGTGTAGAGGGTGAACCGGTTCTCCGCCACCGTGGCCCGCACCCGGCTCCGGCACCGCTCCCGGCGCTCGTCCTCGGCGGCCGGCTGGTCCAGGGCGACCCGGTCGACGCCGGTCGCCCGGGCCCGGCGCCAGGCCGTCTCGGCGTCCACGATCAGGTCGACGCCGCGGCTGCCGTCCCGCCCCTGGTAGCGGACCAGGCCGCCCCAGGCGTCGACCAGCCGGGTCCGGCCGAGCACGTAGGACTGCGACCGGATGCCGTCGATGATTTGCTCGGCGAGCGCGGTGGCCGAACTCAACGTGGTGCGCTGCATCAGCACCCCGAACTCGTACGGACCGGTCAGCCCGCAGACGTCGGTGCGCCGGGCGACCCGGCGGACGACCTGGGCGACCGCCACCGCCAGCCGCTCCTGCTGGTCCGCACCGCCGCCGAACTCACCCTCCGGATCGGCGTCGAACCCGGCGTCGATCCCGGTGGCCGGGCCGACCGGCTCGACGGCCACCACCAGCAGCACGCCCGGCCCGCCCCGCTGGGCGGTGTCGATCTCGTCGGCGAACCTCGCCCGGTGGAAGAGCCCGGTGACCGGGTCCCGGCCGGCCAGCTCCGCCTGCACGGTCTCGCGGCGGCGGGCCAGTCGCGCCTGCTCCTGCCGGGCGAGTTCGAGTTCGGTGATGTCCCGGGCGGTGGCGATGATGCCGTACGGCCGGTTCTCCCCGTCGACGACGTATTCGAGGTGGCAGTGCACGTACCGGGTGACCCGGTCCGGGCGGATCACCCGGCAGGTCGTCTCCCGGACGGTCCGGTCCCGCCACACCGACTCGACCACCCGGCGTACCCCGTCGACGTCGTCGGGATGGACCAGCCGGGTCAGCGTCGCGACCGAGTGCCGCAGCGTACCGGGCGGATAGCCGAGGATCAGGGCCATCTCGTCCGACCAGGTCAGTTCTCCACTGGGCCGGACCCAGGTCACGGTGCCGAGCTTGGCCAACTGGGCCGCCCGGGTGATCCGGGCCGCCTCGTCGGTGTCGGCGGTCAGCGGATCGCGTACCTCGATGTCGCCGATCAGGTCCCGGCCCTCGGAGACGGCACGCTGGTATTCCTGCTGCACCCGGCGGGTCGCCCGGCGGGCCCGGGCCCGTTCCAGTTCGCTGAGCGTCCGGGCCGAGGCCAACGACAGGATGTCGTCCAGGTTCATCCCCGATCCCTCCCGGAGGGCGTGTCGAAGCCCGCCTGCTGGGCGAGTTCCTTCAACCGGGCCCGAGCCTCCTGCCGGTAGGTGCGTACCGTGTTGTAGGCGATGCCGAGGATGGCCGCGATCTCGTGGTCGGACCAGCCGTCCAGGGCCAGTACGAAGACCTCGGCCTGCCGGGGTGGCAGCCTCGGCAGCCAGCCGCGCAACAGTTCCCGGGCCTCCGCCGGGTCGGCCGGTTCGGCGAGCCGCTCCGGCGGCACCTCCTCCAGACTGACCGTCACGTCCTGCCGGCGCCGCCGTTGCAGCACGAGCAGCTTGTACCGGGCGGTCTTGTACATCCAGGCCAGCGGCTTCTCGTAGTCGCGGATCTGCTCCCACTTGTCCCGGGCGGTGATGAACGCCTCCTGTACGGCGTCCTCGGCCAGCCCCCGGTCCGCGCACTGTGCGAGCAGGAAGCGCTCGACCAGCACGAAGTTCCGCTGGCAGAACGCCTCGAAACTCACCTCGGACTCGGCCTGGCCCCGGTCCCCCAACCGGGCGGCCGACTCGGCTCGCACCACCGCGTTGTCCCCGCTCCTCATGCCGCCTCGCCCCCGTCTGTTCGACGCAGACCCCGCAGCTCCACGACCCGGTGCCCGTCGCGGTCCCGCTCGTCGATCCGTACGTCGGCGGAGTGGCGACCGACCAGCCGGATCAGGCCCATCGTCCGGGCCCGGGTCCGCGCCGACCATTCCCGCTCCGCCTGCACCCGGCTGCGGTGCCGCAGGAAGCCCCGCGCCAACAGCCCCAACCCCCCGATCAGGCCCACCAGCACCGCCACCGAGCTCCCGGTCGACAGTCCCCCCAGAACCTCGCTCATCCTCGCCTCTCGCGGTCCGTAGTTGTCGTTCCGCGTATAACTCTCCGTCAAGGGCCCCGGTGTAGGGGGCGACCCGCCCAGGTGAAGATGCCAATGATCAATAAAGCGGCGACGAGCTGGGGCATTTCCTCCGATCCGCCACAGTAGACAAGCCGATCGAACGAGCACGTCTACTGTCCAGTATGGATTGCAGAGCGTTACGACGAGACGGCCCGGGCGGGCGGGTTCAGTCGACCGCGTCGGGGCGGGCGGTGGCCGGCTCCTCGTCGTCGTCCTCGTCTGCCTCGCCCCAGTTGCGGCGCAGGAACGGCAGCGCGGCCCAGAAGGTCAGGAACCAGACCGAGGTCACCCCGCTGAGCACGAACGCCACCGGCCGGGGCAGCACGAAGTCGGTGATCAGCAGTACCGAGCTGACCATCGCGATCAGCATGAACGCCAGCCCGCCGGTCGCCATGCCGTGCGCGAACCGGACCAGCTCCGGCTTGCGCCCCTGCCGGAAGAGCGCCCGGTGGAAGGCGACCGGCGAGATGATCAACGCGGTGGCCGCGGCGGCGGCCAGCAACGCGACGATGTAGGTGTCCTTCTGGAACTCCGTGGCCCTCGGGAAGCCGTTGCTGAAGGGCAGGGTCAGCAGGAAGGCGAACAGGATCTGCACCCCGGTCTGCGCCACCCGCAGCTCCTGCAACAGGTCGGCGAAGTTCCGCTGCCAACGCTGCTTCTCCGTCTCCACGGCCACCTGGGCCTCCTCCCCCTGAGTCAAGTTCGCAGCAGTGTGCCCTCAGCGGCCGTACGTGAAACGCGAGGAAGGCTCGACAGCGGACGGGGAGGCGGTACCGGGACCGAACCGGGCGGCGTGGGAGGTCGGAGCGCTCCGGTTCAGCCGCCCCGGCGGATCCGGCCGGCGTACCGGGCCTCCAGGCTGTTGTTGTGGTCGTCGCTGTCCGGGATGTTCGCCGACAGGTAGACCGGGGCCGTCTCCCCCGCCTCTACCAGCCGGCGGACCACCTCCACCACGACCTGCTGGGCGAGCAGGGCGGCAGTGATCGAGGAGACCGCGCCGACCGCACCGCCACCGGGCAGCGGCAGCGTCGCGTCGCCGTACGGAGCGCCGTTGTCGAGCACCACGTCGGCGAGATCGCGGAGCTTCCGCCCGGACGGGTGCCGGGAGGCGACCCGGGCCGAGTGCTGCTCCGAGGTGATCGCGATCAGCCCGTGACCGCGCTCCTTCACCAGCGACGCGAACTCGACGATGGTGCCGTTCACCCCGGAGTTCGAGGCGATCACGAAGACGTCCCGGGGATCGACCGGGGTCAGCTCGTAGAGCCGGTGGGCCACGGTCGGGTCCCGCTCCAGGGTCGGGCCGAGGATCTCGACCGGCTGGCCGCCGCGCAGCACCAGGTCACGCAGCGCGATCCGGTTCGTCGGGACCAGCCCGCCGGCCCGCCCGGCGATCTCCATGGCCAACGCCTCCGAGTGGCCGGTACCGAACGCCTGCACCACCCCACCGGCCCGCAGCGCGTCGGTGACCAGATCGGCCGCCCGGCGTACGCCGTCCCGGGCGGCCACCGCCACCCGCCCGATCGTCTCGGTGACCACGTCGAGATAGCCCTCGGGGCTGAGTGTCACGCCGCACGCGTCCCTTCGAGATGTTGATCTGGGCCATCCACCCTATCCCGCCGCCTGGTGGGCGCCGCCACATCCGCCGGTTCCACCGCTGTCGGCACAGGGGTATCCGGTGTACGGTCTGCGGAACAACAGCACATCCGACAGGGGAGCGCACAGCGCTGAGAGTGCGGGTGACACCCGCAGACCCTCGAACCTGATCTGGGTAATGCCAGCGCAGGGAGTTCGGTCGAGTCTCCAGCCGCGCCGCAGTCCGGGCCGTCCCGGGTTGCGGCGTGCGTCTTGCCTGGTTCGCCACGCGACTGGGAGGCATGCCCATGAGTTCGTCCACCACCACCCGATGGCGCACCGTCGACATCGTCGTCGCCTCGGTCATCGCGGTCGCGTTCGGGGTCATCTTCTGGGCCTGGAACCTGGTCTGGGGCGCCACCGAGGGCGCCTTCACCTTCTTCCCACCGGCCCAGGCGGTCATCTACGGCATCTGGCTGGTACCCGGCGTGCTCGGCGGCCTGGTGATCCGCAAGCCCGGTGCGGCGCTCTACTGCGAGTTCCTCGCCGCCTTCGTCTCGGTGCTGCTCGGCAGCCAGTGGGGCACCGTCGCGATCCTCCAGGGGCTCGCCCAGGGCGTCGGCGCCGAGCTGGCGTTCCTCGCCGTCGGATACCGCTCGTTCCGGCTGCCGGTGGCGGTCGCCTCCGGCCTGCTGGCCGGGATCGCCGCCGCCATCTTCGACCAGATCCGCTACTACTCCGAGTACGACTTCGACTCGTTCCGACTGCCGGTCTTCCTCTTCACCGTGCTCAGTTCGGCGGTGCTGGCCGGTGCCGGCGGCTGGGCACTCACCCGGGCGCTGGCCCAGACCGGCGTGCTGGACCGATTCCCGGCCGGTCGAGATCGCACCGCCGTGTGAGCGGCGCGACCTCGGTGATATCGGCATGAGCGAGCGGAGCGAGCGAATCAGCCAGCTCAGTGCGGATGAGCCTCATGCCGGCACGAAGCGCAGCGGAGTGCCGGCATGAGCGAGCGGAGCGAGCGAATCAGCCAGCTCAGTGCGGATGAGCCTCATGCCGGCACGAAGCGCAGCGGAGTGCCGGCATGAGTGAGGTACGGCTGCGCGGCTTCGGCTGGCGGCACGCCGGCCGGCGGGCCTTCGCGGTCCGCGACGTCGACCTGCGGATCGGGCACGGCGAGCGGGTACTCCTGCTCGGCGCCTCCGGTGCCGGCAAGAGCACCCTGCTGGCGGCACTGGCCGGGCTGCTCGCCGAGGACTCCGGCGAGCAGGAGGGCACCGTCGAGATCGACGGGCTCGATCCGCGCAAGGCGAGGGAGCGGGTCGGCATCGTCTTCCAGGACCCGCAGACCCAGCTCGTGATGGACCGGGCCGGCGACGACGTGGCGTTCGGCCTGGAGAACCGGGGCGTACCAGCGGCGGAGATCTGGCCCCGGGTCACCGAGGCGCTGCACCGGGTCGGCTTCCCGTACGGCCTGGACCGGTCCACCGCCGCCCTCTCCGGCGGCGAGCAGCAGCGGCTCGCCCTGGCCGGGGTACTCGCGCTGCGGCCCGGACTGCTGCTGCTCGACGAGCCGACCGCCAACCTGGACCCGGCCGGCGCCGCGCTGGTCCGTGACGCGGTCCGGTCGGCGGTCGACGACGACACCACGCTGATCCTGGTCGAGCACCGGGTCACCGAGGCGCTGCCGCTGGTCGACCGGGTGGTGGTGCTCGAACCGGGCGGCGGGGTACGCGCCGACGGGCCGCCGGAGCGGGTCTTCGCGGCGCACGGCGCGACGCTGGCCGCCGCCGGGGTCTGGGTGCCGGGGCCGCCGCCGGCACCTCGCCGGGCCGCGACCGGGCCCGGCGAGGTGCTGCTCACCGCCGACCGGCTCGGCCTGCCGCCCCGGCTGGCAAGCACCGACCTGCGGGTACGCGCCGGCGAGACGCTCGCGGTGCTCGGCCGCAACGGTGCCGGCAAGTCCACCCTGGCGCTGCTGCTCGGCGGGCTGCTCCGGCCCGGCACCGGCCGGCTGGCGGCTTCTCCGGCACTGGCCGGGCGGCACGCCGGCACCACACCGCACCGGTGGCGGGCTCCGGTGCTGGCCGGCCGGATCGGCTCGGTTTTCCAGGACCCGGAGCACCAGTTCGTCCGCAGCACCGTCTTCGAGGAGCTGGCGCTGGGGCCACGCCGGACCGGCCAGCCCGAGGCGGTGGTCCGGTCGGTGGTCGAGGAACTGCTGGTCCGGCTCCGGCTGGACCGGTTGGCGGCGGCCAACCCGTACACCCTCTCCGGTGGGCAGGCGCGGCGGCTGAGCGTGGCGACCGCGCTGGCCACCGCGCCCCGGCTGCTGGTACTGGACGAGCCGACCTTCGGCCAGGACCGGCGTACCTGGCTGGAACTGGTCGACCTGCTCGCCGGGCTGCGCGACAGCGGGCACGGCATCGTCACCGTCACCCACGACGCCGACTTCGTCTCCGCGCTGGCCGACCGGACGATCCGGCTCGGCGACGACGGGACGACGGAGTCGGGGCACATCCGGACGGCGGGGCGGGCCCGATGATCCCGTACCAGCCGATCGCCGCGCCCGGTGCGCCGCTGGCCCGGCGCAACCCGGTGGCGAAGGTCGCCGCCGCGATGGTCGTCTCCGTGGCGCTGATCGCCACGGTGGACCCGGTGGCTCCGGCGGTGGCGATCGCCTTCGAACTCGCCGTGGTGCCGCTCTTCGGCGTCCGGTACGCCGCACTGGCCCGCCGGGCCTGGCCGCTGCTGCTCAGCGCCCTCGGCATTTTCTGCACCCTGATGCTCTTCGCCGCCGAGCGGACCGGCAGCCTGCTGTGGCAGGCCGGGCCGGTGGCGGTCACCACCGGGGTACTGGCCACCGCGCTGGGCATGGCGCTGCGGGTGATCGCGGTGGCGCTGCCCGGGGTCCTGGTCTTCGCCACCACCGATCCCACCGACCTGACGGACGCGCTGATCCAGAACGTCAAGGCGCCGCCCCGGTTCGCGATCGGGGCGCTGGCCGCGTTCCGGCTGGTACCGCTGCTCGCCCTGGAGTGGCGGATGTTGAGCCTGGCTCGGCGGGCCCGGGGTGTCGACGCCGGGCGGAACCCGCTGGCCCGGCTGCGGCTGTTCGGCTCGACCGCGTTCGCCCTGCTGGTCGGGGCGATCCGCCGGGGTACCCGGCTGGCGACCGCGATGGACGCCCGGGGCTTCGACTCGGGCTCGCCGCGTACGTCGGCCCGCCGGCAGCGGTTCACCGTCGCCGACGCCGCCCTGGTCGCCGGGGCCGCGATGCTGGCCGGCGGAGCGCTCGCGGTCAGCGTCGCGCTCGGCGCCTTCCGCCCGCTGGTCGGCTGACCCGGCCGGCTCAGCCGACTGGGAGACGGGCCGTTCCGAACCCGGCCGGAGTGGGCCGGATCAGTCCAGGGTGGCGATCTCGACGTCGCCGAACGCGACCCGGTAGGACGGCTCCTGACCCGGGTCGGAGGTCGGATCGGAGAAGATGCCGAGCACCACCCGGCCGGCCACCGGCGCGTCGTCCCGGGCCGCGCCGATCTGCCGGCCGTCCTGATAGAAGCGGAGGTCCTCGCCGTCGGCGACCACGCCGACCCGGATCCGGCCGTTCGGCCGCCGATCCAGCGGGAAAGGGAAGTCGCCGGCCTCGAGCGCGGCATCGGGTCCGTGCCGCATCAGGTGGTACCCGTCGGCGCAGATCCGCAGCACGAACCCGCCCTGGTCGTCGGTGAACCGGAACCAGATCCCGGCGCAGCTGACCGGCTCGACCAGGATGACGTCGACCTCGGCCCGTACGTCGGTCCAGACCCGCTGCGGCCCCGGGCACCGGTACGGGCCGTCGCTCTGCTTGGAGACCACCAGTCCGCCGTCGAACTCGCAGCCGACCCGGTGCCGCTGGTCCGTCCTCGGTGACCAGAGGCCCGATCTGGTCAGCGGGTCGGCGATCACCACGCGGCCGGACGGCGGTGACCCGGCGGCCGGGCCGGCGGTCGGCGCGGAACTCGCCGGGCCGGGGCCACCGACCGTGGCGCCGGGGCCGGCGTTGGCCAGCGGGCCCGGCGGGGTCTGGCCGACTCCCGGCCGCTCCGCGCCCGGCGGCAGCACCCCGCTGGCGTAGCCGACGGTGACCGCCGCGCCGAGCAGTCCGACGAGCGCGAAGAGCGCGCTGGCGAGGGTTCCCCACCGGCCGCCTCCCCGACGGTCCGGTGCGGCGGGGGCGGCCGGCTGCCCGGACGGCGGCGCGGACTGGACCGCACCGGGCGGCCCGACGACGGCTCCCGGATCGGCCGCACCGGGGCTGACGGGCAGCGGGGTGTCCCGCACGACCAGCCCGTACGGGTTGCCGGCGAACCGGTCCGGGGTGCCGGGCGGGCTCGCCGTGCCGGACGGGCTCGCCGTGCCGGACGGGCTCGCCGTGCCGGACCCGGCCGCCGAGCGTCCGACCGGCGCGGTCTCGGCGAGCGGGCGCTGCTCGGTGACCGCCTGCGCCTGCTCGGCGGCGGCCAGCAGGTCCGGTTGCCTGACCAGCGTC
This sequence comes from Plantactinospora veratri, assembly GCF_036421995.1. Taxonomy (NCBI): domain Bacteria; kingdom Bacillati; phylum Actinomycetota; class Actinomycetes; order Micromonosporales; family Micromonosporaceae; genus Plantactinospora; species Plantactinospora veratri. The sequence continues at coordinate 18,378 of NZ_JAZGQL010000030.1, read as the reverse complement.
TCGGCGACCTGGCCGGTCCGGCCCGGCCCGCCGGCCAGCAGCCGGTCCAGCAGGTCACGGGTGTTCGGCCGGCGGTGCGGCTCCTTGGCCAGCGCCAGTTCGACCAGTTCGCGCAGGGGTGCGGTCAACCCGTCGAGATCGGGCTCCTCCGTCATGATCCGTACTGCTGTCGCGGCCGGTGTCTCGGCGGCGAACGGGGTACGCCCGGTGCCGGCGTACGCCACCACGGCGCCCCAGGCGAAGACGTCCGCGGCCGGCGTGAGCACCCCCTTGGTCGCCGGCTCGAACCGTTCCGGCGCCATGTACGCCACAGTGCCGATCACCTGGTCGGTGCGGGTACCGGCGGCGGTACCGTGCATCGCGCGGGCGATCCCGAAGTCGATCACCTTTGGGCTGCCGGGCGGCAGCAGCACGTTGCTCGGCTTGAGGTCGCGGTGGATCACCCCGGCGCCGTGGATCGCGGTCAGCGCGGTCGCCATGCCGATCGCGAGTCCGTAGAGGTTGCCCGGGGTGAGCGGGCCACGGTCGGCGACCACTGTGGACAGGCTGGGGCCGTCGACGTACTCGACGACCAGGTAGGGCGGGTCGTGGTCGGGGTCGGCGTCGAGCACCTCGGCGGTGCAGAACGGCGGCACCTGCCGCGCCCGTTTCACCTCGCCCCGGAACCGGCGCCGGAACTCGGCGTCGTGCGCCAGGTCCGGCCGGATCACCTTGACCGCGACCGTCCGTCCATCGGCCAGCCGGGCCAGGTAGACGGTGCCCATGCCGCCCTCACCGAGCCGGCCGACCAGCTCGCACGGGCCGAGTTGGCGTGGATCGGTGGGCCGGAGCGGTTGTGCTCCGGCGACCTCGCCCGTCATCCCGACCCTCCACCGCCCCGCGGACCAGCCACCCCGTCACCGGAGGTCGAGTAAGTATCACATTGGATCAGCTCCATCGGGAGGCCGGCCGGTGCCACGGTGTACGGCAGGCTCGGCGGCAGGCTTCCCGGCGGGGCGGCGGCTCGGCGACGGGGCTCTTCCCGGACGGCGGACGGCGCCGGGCGGGTGGCCCGACGCCGTACCGTGCGGATCCGTGCGGCCGGCTCAGCTGCGCCGGAAGGCGTACTGGCGGGACGACGCGGCGCCCCGACCACGCCCGACACCGGTCGGGCCGCCGCCGTTGCGGATCGCCGGACCCGCCTTCGGCGCCACCGGTCGCTGGCGTGCCGGGCTGTCGTCACCCGGCAGCGCGATCGGAGCGCCGTCACCCGGCAGCGCGATCGGAGCGCCGTCACCCGGCAGCGCGATCGGAGCGCCGTCACCCGGCAGCGCGATCGGAGCGCCGTCACCCGGCAGCGCGATCGGGGTGGCGAGTTCGATCGAGTCGTCCACCGGGCGGCCGGGCCGGGCCGGGGAACCGCCCCTACCGGTCGAGCCGCTGGTCTTCCTGGACTTTCGTTTGGCAGGCATACGGTGTTCGCTCCTCCTGGTCGGGACCGCCCTGCTTGCGCAGCGGCAGCGGCGCGCGGGAATGGGATCTGCGGGAGTCCGTTCGCGGAGGTGTCACCGACCGGTGACGGGTCGCCGGAGAAGGCGGAACGGCACGGACGCCCGGAGCGCTCGCACCCGCGCCGCGCGAAACAGGCGGGGCGGGTCGGCTCGGATGAAGGGAGATCAGTACCGCATGTCTGGACCATAACCCGGTTCGCTCCCCGGGCGCACCCGTTTTTCGGCCCGAAGTCGAGCCGTCTTCCGCAGGGTCGGCGATCAGCCGTGTGCCGGTCCGGGTGCGACCGGGTTCGGCAGGGCACCTCCGAACCTGCGGTCCCGCTGCGCGTACAGCTCGCAGGCGTACCAGAGGTGCCGGCGGTCGAAGTCCGGCCAGAGGGTGTCCAGGTAGACCAGTTCGGCGTACGCGCTCTGCCAGAGCAGGAAGTTGGAGATCCGCTGCTCGCCGGAGGGGCGGAGGAACATGTCGACCGGCGGCACCTCGGGGTGGTAGAGGTACCGCGAGATCATCTTTTCGTTGACCTTGCCCGGATCCACCTTGCCGGCGGCGACGTCCCGGGCGATCGCGGCGGCCGCGTCGGCGATCTCGGCCTGCCCGCCGTAGTTGACGCAGAACTGGAGGGTCAGCGTCGAGTTGCCCCGGGACATCTCCTCGGCCGTCTGCAACTCCGAGATCACGCTCTTCCAGAGCCGACCGGCCCGCCCGGACCAGACGACCCGGACCCCCAGCTCCACCAACTGGTCCCGGCGGCGCCGGATGACGTCCCGGTTGAAGCCCATCAGGAAGCGCACCTCGTCCGGCGAGCGCCGCCAGTTCTCGGTCGAGAAGGCGTACGCCGACAGATAGGGGATGCCGAGTTCGATCGCGCCCTCGATGGTGTCGAAGAGGGAGTACTCGCCCTGCTCGTGCCCCTTGGTCCGGGGCAGTCCGCGCTGTTTGGCCCACCGCCCGTTGCCGTCCATCACCACCGCCACGTGCTTCGGTAGCGCCTCGACCGGCAGCGCCGGGGGGCGGGCCCCGGACGGGTGCGGGGTCGGTGGCACCGGGCCCCGACGGCCCCGGTTGGTCATCGCTCGGATCACTGTGCTTCCTTCGCTACGTCCGCCGGGTCGGGGCGCGGGACGTGCCGCGCCCGCTCCGTACGCTCACCGGTCGATCCCCTGTCGACCAGCGGCAAGGAGCGTAACCCCCGCTCCAGATGCCATTGCAGGTGCGCCGCTACCAGCCCGCTGCACTCCCGGCGGTGCGGCGAGTCGGCGGCGTCCGCCGTCCGCCAGTCCCCGGAGGCGAGCGCGGCCATCAGGTCGAGGGTGGCCGGCGCCGGATGGGCGGCGCCGGGCGGCCGGCAGTCCGGGCAGACACACCCCCCGGCGGGTACCGAGAACGCGCCGTGCCGGCCCGGCGTACCGCAGACCGCGCAGGCGACCAGCGCGGGTGCCCAGCCGGCCAGCCCCATCCCGCGCAGCAGGTAGGCGTCCAGCACCAGAGTGCTGGCGTGCTCCCCGTCGGCGAGTGCGCGCAGCCCGCCCAGGGTGAGCTGGAACAGCCGCAGCGACGGCTCCCGCTCGACCGGGGTGAGCCGCTCCGCCGTCTCGGCGATCGCGCTCGCCGCCGTGTAGCGGGGATAGTCGGTGACGAACGCCTTGCCGTAGAGCGCGATCCCCTCCACCTGGCTGATCGAGTGCAGTGAGCTGCCCTGCTCGCCCTTCGGGTCACCGGCGATCTGGAGGTCGACGTGGCCGAACGGCTCCAGCCGGGCACCGAACCGCGAGGTGGTCCGGCGTACCCCCCGGGCGACCGCCCGCAGCCGGCCGTGCTGGCGGGTCAGCAGGGTGATGATCCGGTCGGATTCGCCGAGTTTCTGGACGCGCAGCACCACCGCGTCGTCGCGGTAGAGCTGTCGGCGGTACCCGGGCACCCGCCCATTCTTCCCACTCACCCTCCGGGTGAAAGGAGGGGCCCCTTCTTATCGTTTTTTGTAGAGGAAGGGCCCCCTCCTTTCACCCCGACCCTGAGAACGGGCTCAGGGTCGGGCTCGGGGTGGCTGGGTGGCGGACCCGGATGTTCAGTTGGCCGCCGCGGCATACCCTTCGGCAATGCTGGTTTCCCGGAGCACCGCCCTGACCGGCGGGCTCGCCCTGGTCGCCCTGATCGCTCTGGCCGGCTGTGAAGGCTTCGCCGAGCAGCGCCTCACCTACGACCGGACCGAGGACGTGAAGATCACCGAGATCGAGGTGCTCCCCGGCGCCGGAGACGTCGTGATTCGCACCGGGGCGGTGCAGAACGTCCGGATCGAGCGGGTGGTGCAGTACCGCGGCCCCGAGCCGAACGACGCCACCTACCGGATCGACGGCACGAAGCTCGTCCTGGACACCGACTGCGGTAGGCACTGCGGAGTCTCCTACGACGTCCTCGCCCCGGCCGGGGTCGCGCTGCGCGGCGAGAACGGCTCCGGAAACGTCACCCTGACCGCGCTGACGACGGTCGACATCAAGATCGGATCCGGCGACATCTCGGTGACCGACGCGAGCGGCCCGGTACGCGTCGAGACCGGCTCGGGGGACATCCGGCTGAACCGGGTGCCCGGCACCGTCTCGGCGCGGGCCGGCTCGGGATCGATCGAGGGACGCTCGCTCGGCGCCGGAAAGGTGAACGCGGAGACGGGCTCCGGCGACATCTCGCTGGTCCTCGTCGCCGCCGGCTCGGTCCAGGCCAGCGCGTCGAGCGGCTCGATCGACGTGACCGTACCGGCCGGCGGCTACCGGGTGAGCGCACACGCCGACTCCGGCAATACCGACGTGCGGGTGCCGAACGACCCGGCCGCGAAGGCCGTACTCGACATGCGGACCGGCAGCGGCGACATCACCGTCCGGTCGAACTGAGGCTGGCGCGCTCGCCGGCCGTCGTACCCCGGGCGGGGCTCCTCCGGACCGCTGCCGTGGCGGCGCCGGCCGGCGCCCGGACGGTGCCGCCGGGCAGCAGGCACGGCGGGCGCCGGGCCGCCAGGTCCTCGACCCAGCCGAAGAGCGCGACCGCGACCGCCACCAGCACCGCGACGGCGGCCAGCCGGGCCGCCAAGCCGAGCGCGGAGGAATGGGCGAGCCCGAGCCCGGAGAGCAGTTCGTTGAGAGCGATCACGAAGGGCATGTGCCAGAGATAGACGGTCAGCGCCCGGGCGTTCAGCACGGTCACCGCCCGGCGCAGCGGCGCCCAGCGGTCGACCGGGGCGACCGTCGAGGGGGCAAAGCCGAAAACCAGCAACACGAACGCGACGGACCAGAGCGCGTTGCCCAGCGGTACGTCGTTCAGGTCGTAGCCGCGCGGCCCCTGGTGGCTCAGGGTCCAGGCGAGGCCGGCCACCCCGACCGGTACCGCGACGGTCAGCAGCAGCCGGCGGGACATCCGCCGCAGCAGCCCGTCGTGCTGGGCGAAGCCGAGCAGCCAGGCCCCGTAGTAGAGCCCGAAGTCGCGGAGCAGGCCCGGCGCCTCGGGATAGCCGAACTCGACGACGCCGAGCAGCAGGTACGGCGCGAGCAGCGTCGGCACCGGCCAGCGGCGGAACAGCCAGCGGGCCAGCGGCGAGACTCCGACGAACCACAGGTAGTCGCGCAGGTACCAGACCACGCTCAGCGCCAGCGCCCCCCAGGTGTTGGCGGGCGGGTCGGCCAGCGGCAGCACCCAGAAGACGAGCCGCCAGGACGGCGCCAGGCCGGTGAGCAACATGGCGGGTACGAAGAGCAGCGCCACCAGCCAGAGCGACGGCAGCAGTCGACGCAGCCGACGGCCGACGGCCGACACGCCCCAGCGGTCGAGGGAACTGGCCATCAACGCCCCGGCGAGCGCGAACATCACCGACATGGCCGGGAACGCCAGGGTGAGGAAGGCCCAACCGGTGACGTGGTAGACGACGACTCGGGCGATGGCAAGACAGCGGAGCAGGTCGTAGTACCGGTTTCGCATCAGCCTGACTTGTGGCCGGGAGGAGGGGACAGGATCTTCGTACCCCGCATCCCCGCCCGGACAACCGATTCCGTAGAGGTTCCGCGATGAACGCTCCGGGAATTCGCGGCGAACAGCCCGCAGCCGCCGTCACGGACGCCTACCGGGTCAGCCGCCCAGCCGTCGCCTGACCTCCTCGCGCAGCTCCTCCGGCGCCTCCTCGACGGCCAGCAGCCGGTGCAGCAGTTCCGGCTCGGTCATCCAGGCCCGGAAGCCCTCGGCGACCGTCACCCCGTGCTCCGGCCGGTGCGACACCGTCACCTCGTCGCCGGCGCTCACCTGCCCCGGCCGCACCACCCGGAGGTACGCCCCGGGCCGGGCCGCCTGGGTGAACCGCTTCAGCCAGCGCGGCAGCCCCATCTTGACCTGGAAGGTGGCGCACGGGATCCGGCCGAACGTGGTCTGCAACACCAACTCGGAGCCGACCTGCCACTGCTCGCCGAGCACCGCCCCGTTCACGTCGAGCCCGATCGTGGTCAGGTTCTCGCCGAAGAGGCCGCCGGGGAGCGGGCGCCCCAGCTCCGCCTCCCACCAGTCGTAGTCCTCCCGGGCGTACGCGTACACCGCCTGGTCGTCGCCGCCGTGGTGCGCCAGGTCGAAGATCTGGTCACCGACCAGGCCGCTGCCCAGCCCCACCTTCTTCGGCCCGGGTGAGCGGACCAGCACCGGCCCGTCCACCGGACGCTTGTTGATGCCGGTGGTCCCGACCGCCTTGGCGCTGTTCGGCTCCGGCACGGCCAGGTTGACGGAGAGGACTTTTCCCATGGGTCCGAACCCTACCCAGTGCCGTCCTTCGACAGACACCGATTTCATGCGCTGCCCGAGGGCCGGACGTCACCGGTCCGGGACGGTCGACTCCGATCCGTCGGGTCAGCGCCGCTCGCCGAGCGAATAGACACAGAACTGCGCGCCGACCAGACCGGCGGTGGCCTCCTCGCCCTCGAGCGGGCGCGCCCGGTCGGCGTACGGCTCGGCGTCGTCTTCGGGTTCGTACCCGATCTCCCGCCCCTCGGCCAGCGACCACCACCGCCGGCTGTTCCGGCTGATCCCCCAGAGCAGCCGGAAACCGGTGGCGTCCGACCGCAGGCAGGCGTCGACCAGCCGGGCACAGTCGTCCGGGGAGATCCAGTTCTCCAGCCCGCTGATCCCCGGCGGTTCGGGAAAGCACGCGCCGAGCCGCAGCGCGAAGACGGTCATGCCGAACCGGTCGGCGTAGAGGCTGCCGAGCGACTCGACGGCCGCCTTGGACCAGCCGTAGTAGGTGTTCGGGCGGGGCGGCACCGTCGCCGGCACCCCGTCCGGCCCGGTCGGTGCCGGTACGCCGGCCGGCTCCGGCCGGCTGCCGGCCCGGCGGTACCAGCCGGCCGCGTGGATCGACGAGGCCAGCACCACCCGGGGTACCCCGGCCGCGCGGGCCGCCTCCAGCAGGCTCTGGGTGCCCGCCACGTTCACCCGGAGCAGTTCCGCGAAGGTGTCCTCGCCGGGAATCGCGGCCAGGTGCAGTACGGCGTCGACGCCGGAACAGGCCGACGCCAGCGCCACCGGGTCGTGCAGGTCGGCGCGGACGATCTCCACCGGTTCGCCGGGCGCCGCCGGAGGCTGCTCGGCGATGTCGAGCAGCCGCAGGAACCGTTCCGGGCCGGCCAGCCGGGGCCGGAGCAGCCGTCCGACCCGTCCGGCCGAGCCGGTGACCAGTAGACGTGCCGGCATCCGCGTCCCCTCCCCCGCCGATCCGCAGCCGGGCTCAGAAGCCGAGCTTGCGGAGTTGCTTCGGATCCCGCTGCCAGTCCTTGGCGACCCGGACGTGCAGGTCGAGATAGACCCGGGTGCCGAGCAGTTCCTCGATCTGCTGCCGGGCCCGGATGCCGACGTCCTTGAGCCGGCTGGCCCGGGCACCGATCACGATCGCCTTCTGGCTGGAGCGTTCCACGTAGACGTCAGCGTAGATCTTCATCAGCCGGTCCTCGGGGATCATCTCCTCGACCACCACCGCGATCGAGTGTGGCAGCTCGTCCCGAACCCCCTCCAGAGCCGCCTCCCGGATCAGCTCGGCGACCAGGATCTGCTCCGGCTCGTCGGTGAGCATGTCGTCCGGATAGAGCTGCGGCGAGGACGGCAGGTAGCCGGTCATCACGTCGACCAGGGTGTCCACCTGGTGGCCGGAGACCGCGCTGACCGGTACGACCTCGGCGAAGTCGCCCAGTTCGCTGACCGCGAGCAACTGCTCGGCCAGCCGCTTCCGGTCCACCAGGTCGGTCTTGGTGACCACCGCCAGCACCTTGGCCTTCAACTCGGCCAGCTCACCGGTGATGAACCGGTCGCCCCGGCCGATCGGCTCGTCCGCCGGGATGCAGAGGCCGATCACGTCGACCTCGCTCCAGGTCTGCCGGACCAGGTCGTTGAGGCGCTCGCCGAGCAGGGTGCGCGGCCGGTGCAGCCCGGGAGTGTCCACGAGCACGAGCTGCGAGTCCGGCCGGTGCAGTACGGCCCGGATCACGTGCCGGGTGGTCTGCGGCTTGTTGGAGGTGATCGCGATCTTCTGCCCGACGATCGCGTTGGTCAGGGTCGACTTGCCGGCGTTCGGCCGCCCGACGAAGCAGGCGAACCCGGCCCGGTAACCGGCCGCCTGGCCGGTGGAGCGCTGACTCGCCGCCTGGCCGGCGGAGCGGCTGCCGACTCTCTGGCCGGCGGAGCGGCTGCCGACTCTCTGGCCGGCGGAGCGGCCGTCGGCGTTCTGGCCGGCGGAGCGGGGTGCGGTCACTCCAGCACCGTGCCGAGCAGGGTGCCGTCCGGGGCGGCGACGTGGATCGGCGCGTCCGCCGCGAGGTCTCGGACGGCGGCGTGCCCGGCGCCGTCCAGCGTCGACGCCTCGGTCACCACCGCGCCGGCCTCCAGCCGGGTCGCTCCGGCGGCGACCGCCGAGGCGACCGCGAGCTGCAACGCGGTGATGGTCAGCGACGGCAGCGAGACACTGGCGGCGGCGTACGTCCGGCCGTCCTGGTCGCGTACTGCCGCGCCCTCCACCGCGCCGACCCGGCCCCGGGCACCCCGGGCCAGGACCACCAGCTTGGTGTCCTCGGCGGTCAGTTCGACCGTCGCCGACGGGGTGTGCCCACCGACCGGGGCGGTCGGTGGGGCGGACGGGTCAGGCATCGGCGGGTTGCCTCTCCTCGGCCCGGGAGTGCTGCTCCCGGGTGCTCTGCATGCCCCGGGACTCGGGGTCGGTGGCGGTCTGCTGCTGCTCCGGCTCGTCGGCCTCGGTGAGCCGGCGGACCAGTACGGAGTCGATGTGGTTGCGTCGGCCGGTGGTGCCCTCGGCGATCAGCCGCAACCCGCCCACGTCGGCCGAGGCACCGGGCAGCGGCACCCGGCCGAGGGACTGGGCGAGCAGCCCGCCGACGGTCTCCACCTCGTCGGCCGGCAGCTCGACGTCGAACAGCTCGCCGAGATCCTCGACCGGCAGCCGGGCGGTGACCCGCACCTGGCCGTCGTCGAGGCGCTCGACCGGCGGCCGTTCCACGTCGTACTCGTCGGTGATCTCGCCGACGATCTCCTCCAGGATGTCCTCGATGGTGACCAGCCCGCCGGTGCCGCCGTACTCGTCGACGACGATCACCATGTGGGTGCGCGCGGCCTGCATCTCGGAGAGCAGGTCGTCGACCGGCTTCGACTCGGGTACGAAGGTGGCGGTACGCATCACCTCGGAGACCGGCCGCTCGGCGGCGGCGGGGTCGTCGCCCTGGGTATGCCGGATCACGTCCTTGAGATAGAGCACCCCGAGCACGTCGTCCACGCTGTCGCCGATCACCGGGATCCGGGAGAAGCCGGAGCGGAGGAAGAGCACCAGCGCCTGCGGCAGCTTCTTGTGCGCCTCGATCCAGACCATCTCGGTACGCGGCACCATCACCTCGCGGACGATGGTCTCGCCGAGCGCGAAGACGGAGTGGATCATCTGCCGTTCGCCGTGCTCGACCACGCCGCGCTGCTCGGCGAGGTCGACCAGCTCGCGCAGCTCGACCTGGGTGGCGAACGGGCCCTCCCGGAAACCGCGCCCCGGGGTCACCGCGTTGCCGATCAGGATCAGCAGCGAGGCGAGCGGGTTGAGCACCCGGCCCAGCCAGCGGACCAGCGGCGCGGTGACCCGGCCGACCGTGTAGGCGTGCTGCCGGCCGATGGTGCGCGGCGCCACGCCGACCACCACGAAGCTGACCACGGTCATCGCGCCCGCGGTGACCAGGGCGGCGGTCCAGCCGGCGCCGAAGGTGTCCACCGCGACGAGCGCGACCAGCACGGTCGCGGTCAGTTCGCAGAGCAGCCGCAGCAACAGCAGCAGGTTGATGTGCCGGACCGCGTCGGCGGCGACGACCTGGAGGGTACGCGCACCGCGTACGCCGTCCCGGGCCAGCTCACCGGCCTGGGCCGGGGAGACGGCGCCGAGCGCGGCGTCGGCCATCGCGAAGATGCCGGCGAGCACCACCAGGCCGGCGGCGAAGAAGAGCAGTGCGAGATCGGGTAGGCCGCCCGGGGCGCTGACGGTGGACGCCAGCGACGCGGGCAGCGCGGCTAAATGACCAGGCATCACTGGGTCCGGGTCGCGCGCCAGCTGTCCAGGAGCCGCGCCTGTAGCGCGAACATCTCCCGTTCCTCCTCCGGTTCGGCGTGGTCGTAGCCGAGTAGGTGCAGTACGCCGTGCACGGTCAGCAGGTGCAGCTCGTCGGCGGCCGAGTGCCCGGCGGTGGCGGCCTGCTTGGCGGCGACCTCCGGGCAGAGCACGATGTCGCCGAGGAGCGCCGGCTCACCGCCGTTGACCTCGCCGGGCCCGTGGTCGACGCTGCCCTCGTCCATCGGGAAGGCGAGTACGTCGGTCGGGCCGTCCCCACCCATCCAGCGGTGGTTCAGCTCGGTCATGTAGTCGACGTCGACGAGCAGCACCGACAGCTCGGCGAGGGAGTTCACTCCCATCTCGTCGAGGGCGTGCCGGGCCACGGCGAGCACCGCGTCGGTGTCGACGCTGCTCCCCGACTCGTTGGCGATCTCGATGGACAACTGGTTCCCCTGGTGAACTGTCGAAAGCTGTGGTGGCCGCACTGTCGTCCGGTCTAGCGGCGCCGGCCGGTCCGGCCGCCGTGCGCGGTCCGTCCCGGTACGGCGTGCACGCCCTGGCCCTGCTGCTGGGACTCCCGCTCGGCGTCCCAGCGGGCGTACGCGTCCACGATGTCACTGACCAGCCGGTGCCGCACGACGTCGGAGCTGGAGAGTTGGGAGAAGTGCACGTCCTCCACGCCCTCCAGGATCTCGCGTACGGCGCGCAGGCCGCTGGTCGTGCCGCCGGGGAGGTCGACCTGGGTCACGTCCCCGGTCACCACGATCTTGGAGCCGAAGCCCAGCCGGGTGAGGAACATCTTCATCTGCTCGGGCGTGGTGTTCTGCGCCTCGTCCAGGATGATGAAGGCGTCGTTGAGCGTCCGACCCCGCATGTACGCCAGCGGCGCGACCTCGATCGTCCCGGCGGCCATCAGCTTGGGGATGGAGTCCGGGTCGAGCATGTCGTGCAGCGCGTCGTAGAGCGGCCGCAGGTAGGGGTCGATCTTCTCGTGCAGGGTGCCGGGCAGGAAGCCGAGCCGCTCGCCCGCCTCGACCGCCGGCCGGGTCAGGATGATCCGGTTCACCTGCTTGGCCTGGAGCGCCTGCACGGCCTTGGCCATCGCCAGGTAGGTCTTGCCGGTACCGGCCGGGCCGATGCCGAAGACGATGGTCTTGCCGTCGATCGCGTCGACGTACCGCTTCTGGCCCAGCGTCTTGGGCCGGATGGTCCGGCCGCGCCGGGACAGGATGTTGAGGGTCAGCACCTCGGCGGGGCGCTCGGTGCCGCCCTGCTCGATCATGCCGAGGGTACGCCGCACGGCGTCGGTGGTCAGTGTCTCGCCCTTCTCGATCAACTCGAGCAGCTCGGTGAAGAGCCGTTCGGCAAAGGCGTTGTCGCCAGGGGCACCGGTCAGGGTGATCTCGTTTCCCCGGACGTGCACGTCACTGGGGATCGACCGCTCGATCAGTCGCAGGATCTCGTCGCCCGCGCCGAGCAGATTAACCATGATCTTGGGGTCTGGGACCGTGATCCTGGTCTGCACCCGGGGCTGCCCGGGGGGTGGGGTACCGGTCATGGGTCGGGCCCGAGGCCCTGTGCCACCTGCTTCCGATCTCGGTGCCGCTGCGCCGTCGGGAATCTCCCGACCGGTCGCGCGACGTGCGGACGTTGGAGTCATCGTATCTGTTCAACGCCGACGGCACGCTGCCCATTTCCGCCACCGATCACCGGCCTGGGCAGGTCGTGCCGCACCCCGCCCGGCGCCGGGGCCGGCCGGACCGACCCCGCCCGGCGAGACCGGTCCGGCCGATCGCCTCGCCGACCGGCCGGCACAGCCGCCGACCTGGACAACCCGCGCACAACGGGACGCCGGTGACGCCGCTCCGGTACAGCTCGGGGCCGGACTCGCGCGTCGGCGCGGCACCGGACGACGTACCACCGTCAGCTCGCGCGGAAGTCGAAGCGGTCGAAGGTCTCCTGGTGCCGGGTGAAGCGGTAGGTGGCCCAGTGCATCCTGACCACCTCGCCCCGGTCGTCCCGGGTCAGCCGGAGCAGCTCGCCGACCTCCCGGCCGGAGACCGTACGCAGCACGTCCGGCCGATCCGGCAACGGTGCGAAGACGGCCGGCGGCTTTCCGGCCGGATCGGCGGCGCCCCGGGCCCGCAGGGCGCCGTCCCGCCACGAGAAGACGTACTCGAAGCCCTCGCCCCACCAGCGGCCGAGCAGCCCACGGTACGCCTCGGGAGCCGGCTCGCCCGGAGTCCACGGCACGATGTCGGCGGGATCGTCCTGGGCCGAGGCGGCCAGGAGCTGGTGCGCCAGGTCGTTCACCGCCACGCCGGTACCGGAGGATCCGAGCACCGCACAACCCATCGCCCCCGGGGTGCCGGGACCGCCACGCCGGCCGTAGACGCTGGCCAGGAAGCCGGGCATGGCGCCGTCGTGGCCGACGTGGGTGATCCGCTCGGCGGCGCCCGACGCGTCCCGCTGGGGCAGCAGGATCAGTCCCAGCCCGAACCCGGCGGCCCAGAGCGACTCGTCGGTCACCGTCAGCGGCCAGCGCATCTCGTCGAGGGTGGTCGACCGGAGCACCGCGCCGGCCGGGTCCACCGCCGCCGGATCGGCCAGGAACGCCGCCCAACGCGCCATGTCGGGTGCGGTGCTCCAGAGCTGCGCGGCCGGCCCGACCGCGCCGAGGTCGGTGTTCGGCTCCGGCCGGGCATGGTCGGAGTAGGCGTCGACCAGGAAGCCGGTCGCCGCGCCCGCCGGAGGGTGCGTGACGGTGTCGGCCAGCCCGAGCGGACCGAGTACCCGCTCGGCGAGCACCTCCGCCCAGGTACCGCCACGCAGCCGGGCGACCGCCTGGCCGAGCAGCGCGGCGCCGAGGTTGGAGTAGTGGAAGCGGCGGGCCGGCGGGAGCACCCGTTCCGCCCGGGCCAGGTCGGCGAGGAACTCGCCGAGTTCGGTGGTGTGCAGGGTGTCCCACACGTCGCCGTACGGCTCGCGCTGCACCCCGGAGGTGTGCGACAGCAGCCGGCGTACGGTCAGTTCGCCGTGCGCCGGTACGTCGAGGTGCGCGCCGATCGGATCGTCCAGGTCGAGCAGGCCGTCGTCCCGGCACTGCATCACGAGTACGGCGGTGAAGGTCTTCGTCACCGAGCCGATCCGGAACGCCGTACCGGGACCCAGCGGCGCGTCGTTGCCGGTGGTGCCGACCGTGCAGGTCCGCAGCGGCCGATCGGCCCGGTGCAGCGCGGCGGAGACCGCCGGAATCCGGGACTCCGCCTGCGCCTGCCGGACCAGCCGCTCGAACCGTCCGTCACCCTCGGCCACGATGCCCCCTCGCCGACGATCCCTTCGCCAAGATCACGGATCATACGCCCGTCCACCTGGCCGTTCCCGCTGGCCACCGGCCCGACCGGCCCGCGCGAGGTTCCCCGGACCGGGTGGGCCGGGGCGGGGGAAAGACGCGCTCAGCGGGCCAGCATCGGCCCCAGCGGCTCGCCGCCGAGCACGTGGGCGTGGGCGTGGAAGACCTCCTGCCCGCCGTACGGGCCGGTGTTGAAGATCAGCCGGAACCCGTCGGCGGCCAGTCCCTCGGTCTCGGCGACCACCGCGGCCGTGCCGAGCACGGCGCCGGCCAGCCCCGGATCGGCCTCGGTCAGGGTCACCACGTCGGCGTAGTGCTCCTTCGGGATCACCAGCACGTGCACCGGCGCCTTCGGATCGATGTCCCGGAAGGCGAGCGTGGTCTCGGTCTCCCGGACGACGGTGGCCGGGATCTCGCCCGCGACGATCCGGCAGAACAGGCAGTTGGTCTCCATCGTCGCCATCGTAGGGGCTGCCCCTGCCCGGCGCGGTCAGGCCGGCGCGCCGCGCACCGGCCCGACCGGCGCAGGGTGCGGCACGGCCCGACCGGCGCAGGCTGCGGCACGGCCCGGTCGCCCCGACCCGGGCGGCGACCGGCATCATGACCGGATGACTGGACGAGCGGTGCTGGTGACGGGGGCGTCCCGGGGAATCGGACGGGCGGTGGCGGTGGCGTTCGCCGCCGGAGGCGATCGGGTGGCGGTGCACCACCGCGACTCGGCCCCGCTGGCCGAGCAACTCGTCGCGGCCCTGCCCGGCGAGGGGCACGTGGTGGTCCGGGCCGACCTGGCCGACCCGGAAGAGGTACGCGCGATGGTCGACGACGCGGCCGAACGGCTCGGCGGCCTGGACGTACTGGTGAACAACGCCGGGGTCTTCGGCAGCGCGGACGCCGGGCACCCGCTCTTCGAGTCCTCCTACGAGCAGTGGCAGCAACAGTGGCGCCGCACGCTCGACGTCAACCTGCTCGGCGCGGCCAACACCATCTGGTGTGCCGCCCGGCACCTGCCGCGGCCGGGCGGCCGGATCGTCAACGTCTCGTCCCGGGGCGCGTTCCGGGGCGAGCCGACCCAGCCGTCGTACGGCGCCAGCAAGGCCGGGCTGAACTCCCTCGGCCAGTCCCTCGCGGTGGCGCTGGCCCCGTACGGCATCGCGGTCGCCACGGTCGCGCCCGGCTTCGTCGAGACCGACATGACCAACGAGCACCTCAAGGCGCCGCGCGGCGACGCGATCCGGGCGCAGAGCCCGTTCAACCGGGTCGCCCGGCCGGAGGAGATCGCCGCCGCCGTGCACTGGCTCGCCTCGCCCGAGGCGGAGTGGGCCTCCGGCACCATCGTGGACCTCAACGGCGCCTCCTACCTGCGCACCTGACCGCCGCCGCCGGGCCGTCGACCCGCGCCCCGGCGGCGTCGTCCGGAGTCGTCCGGAATCGGACGCTGGTCGTCGGGCGGCGGTCGGCGGCCAGGACTGGCAGGATGATCGATATCCGGCCGGTGGAGGGGGCGCGACGATGACGGTGGATCGGCGGGACACGGCGGAGGCCGACGGAGTGACGGCCGGCGGAGTGACGGCCGGCGGAGTGACGGCCGGCGGAGTGACGGCCGGCGGCGCGGACGCGGTGGCCGACCCGGCGGAGGCGGTACTCGAACGGGCGCTCGCCGCGCTCGACCTGGAGACCAAGGTCCGGCTCCTCTCCGGCCAGGACTTCTGGACCCTGCCGGCCGTACCCGAGATCGGGCTCCGCTCGCTGGTGATGTCGGACGGTCCGATCGGGGTACGCGGCGTCCGCTGGGCCCCGGACAACCCGTCGATCGCCCTGCCCAGCCCGACCGCGCTGGCCGCCACCTGGGATCCGGAGCTGGCCCGGCAGGCGGGCCGGGTGCTCGGGGCCGAGTGCCGGCGCAATGAGATCCACCTGCTCCTCGCCCCCACCGTCAACCTGCACCGCAGCCCGCTCGGCGGCCGGCACTTCGAGTGCTATTCGGAGGATCCGCTGCTCAGTGCCGAGATCGGCGTCGGCTACGTCACCGGCGTGCAGGATCTCGGCGTCGGGGCCACGGTCAAGCACCTGGTCGCCAACGACTCGGAGACGGAACGGATGACCGTGGACGTCCGGGTCTCCGAGCGGGCACTCCGGGAGCTCTATCTCGCTCCGTTCGAACGGATCGTCGCCGCCGGGGTCTGGGCGGTGATGGCCGCGTACAACGGGGTCAACGGGCACACCATGACCGAGCACGCCGGCTTGCTCCGGGACCTGCTCAAGCGGGAGTGGGGCTTCGACGGGATCGTGGTCTCCGACTGGACGGCGGCGCGGAGCACCGAGGCGTCCGCGAACGCCGGACTCGACGTGGTGATGCCGGCCGCCGGCGACCCGTGGGGCGCCGCGCTGGTCGCCGCCGTCCGGGCCGGCACGGTCGCCGAGGCGGAGGTGGACGACAAGGTACGCCGGGTGCTCCGGCTCGCCGGGCGGGTCGGGCTGCTCGACGGCGTACCCCCGGCGGTGGCCCCGGCCGACCGGCCGCGCCCGCCGGACGGCGCCGCCCTGGCGCACGCGGTGGCGGTCCGCTCCTTCGTGCTGGCCCGCAACGACGGCGGCCTGCTGCCGCTCGACCCGGGCGCGCTGCGCCGGGTCGCGGTGCTCGGCGCGCTCGCCGACGACGCGCGGATCCAGGGCGGCGGCAGTGCCCTGGTCGTGCCGCCGCACGCCATCTCCCCGCTCGCCGGGCTGACCGCCGCGCTCCCCGACGCCGACCTCGACTACGCGGTCGGCGCCGACCCCCGGCTCCGGCTGCCGGCAGCCGGCGGGGTGGCCTGGACCCCGATCACCGCTACCCTGCGCGACGCCGACGGCCGGGAGCGCTACCGGACGGAGCTGGACCGGGCAACGGTGCGCTGGATGGGTGACCTGCCGGACGGGCTGCCGCCGGAGGACCTGGCCAGCATCGAACTCAGCGCCGTGCACACGCCGCTGCGCAGCGGCACCGCCCGGCTCGCGGTCGAGGGCTTCGGGGTCCTCACCCTCGCCGTGGACGGCACGGAACTCTTCGCCGGCCCGCTCTACGAGCCGTCGGAGGAGCCCGGCACCGTCTTCCGGGCCACCGTGGAGCGCCGGTTCGAGATCGCCGTACGCGCCGGTGAGCCGGTCGAGGTACGACTCACCCGGCGGATGGTCGACGGCGAACACCCGGGCTTCGTCTCGTTCACTCTCGGTCACGCCGAGCCTGCGGTCGCCCCGGACGACGCCCTGCTCGACGAGGCGGTCCGGATCGCCGCCGACGCCGACGTGGCGGTGGTGGTCGTCGGCACCACCGAGGAGGTGGAGTCGGAGGGGTTCGACCGGAGCACGCTGGCGCTGCCGGGCCGGCAGGACGAGCTGGTCCGGCGGGTGGCGGCGGCCAATCCCCGGACGGTGGTGGTGGTCAACGCCGGCTCACCGGTGCTGATGCCCTGGGCCGACGAGGTGGCGGCGATCCTGCTCACCTGGTTTCCCGGGCAGGAGGCCGGGGTGGCGCTCGCCGACGTACTGCTCGGCCGGGCGGAACCGGGCGGACGGCTCCCCACCACCTGGCCACGTCGCGCCGAGGACTGCCCGGCGCTTCCCACCACCCCGGTCGACGGGGTGCTCGACTACACCGACGGGATCTTCGTCGGCTACCGGGGCTGGCGGGCCGCACCGCTCTTCCCGTTCGGGCACGGCTTCGGCTACACCGACTGGGCGTACGAGTCACTGGCCGTCGAGGAAGGGGCGGAGGGGCCGGTCGCGGTGGTCACCGTCCGCAACGCCGGCCACCGTCCCGGCCGCGAGGTGGTGCAGGTGTACGTCGGCCCGGAGACCGCCGAGCCGGACCGTCCGGTCCGCTGGCTGGCCGGCTTCGCCGCTGCCGAGGCGGCCCCCGGCGAGGCGGCGACCGTCCGGGTGCCCCTGCCGGCACGCACCTTCCAGGCATGGCAGCCGGACGGCTGGCGGACCCTTCCCGGCCGTTACCGCGTCGAGGCCGCACGCAGTGTCGCCGACATCCGCCTGTCCAGCCCCGTCGACATCTGACTGACGATAGGAAGGGCCCCTTCTTCTACAGAAAACGATAAGAGGGGGCCCTTCCTTACCAGCGGGCGAGGCGGGTGGAGAGGACGGCGAGGGCGGCGACTCCGGCGGTCGAGGTCCGCAGCACCTCGGGGCCGAGCCGGACCGGTACGGCACCCGCCGAGGTCAGCGCCGCCAGCTCGGCCGGCGACACACCGCCCTCGGGGCCGACCACCAGCACGATGTCGCCGGAGGGTGGCAGGTCGGCGGTGCCGAGCCGGGCCTCCGCCTCCTCGTGCAGCACGAAACCGGCCGCCGCGTCGGCGACGCGCCGGGCCACCGCCCGGGTCGACTCGTCCGGCGCCTGTGCCGACCCGGCGACCGTCGGCAGCCAGGCCCGGCGCGCCTGCTTCGCCGCCTCCCGGGCGGTCGCCGCCCAGCGGTCCCGGGCCCGGGCGCCCCGGTCGCCGCGCCACTGCGCCACCGAGCGCTCCGCCGCCCAGGGCACGATCTCGTCCACCCCGACCTCGGTCATCGCCTGTACGGCCAGCTCGGCCCGGTCGCCCTTGGCGATGCCCTGCACCACCACCAGCCTCGGGTCGGGCGGGTCGACGTACCGCCGGGAGGTGACCGAGGCGGTCAGGGTGCCCCGGCCGACGGCGGTGACCACGGCGGTCAGGGTGCCGCCGCGCCCGTCGGCGAGCAGCAACTCCTCGCCGGTACGCAGTCGCTGCACGGTCGCGGCGTGGTGCCCCTCCGGACCGTCCAGCGTGACGGAGTCGTCCGACGGCAGCGACTCGACCAGGAACAGCGGCGCGCTCACGGCGAGCAGGTTAGCGGGTCGTGCGGGCGGCCCCGCGCGCCCGCCGGGCCCCCCCCCCCGCGGGGGGAGCCGGGCGGGGGGGGGGGGGGT
>NZ_JAZGQL010000029.1:0-68948 GCF_036421995.1 Plantactinospora veratri | reverse complement strand
GCCCGCCCCCCGGCGAGGGGTTTCGGGGGGCGCCCGCCCGCCCGGGCCCCCCGCCCGCACGACGCGCCCGTCGGGCGTACCGGTCAGGCGTGGCCGTTGAAGGCGTCGCGCATCCGGGAGAAGAAGCCGCCCTGCTTGGTCAGCTCGGCGACCTCCTCGCCCCGGGTCTTGGCGAACTCGCGCAGCATCCGCTCCTGCTCGGCGTCGAGCTTGGTCGGGGTACGCACGTCGAGGTGCACGTAGAGGTCGCCCCGGCCGGTACCGCGCAGGTGGGGCACTCCTCGGGCCCGCAGCCGCAGCGTCGAGCCCGGCTGGGTGCCCGGCTTGACGTCGACCGGCTCCTCGCTGTCCAGCGTCTTGATGGTCAGCCGGGTACCGAGTGCGGCGGCGGTCATCGGCACGGTCACCCGGCAGTGCAGGTCGTCGCCCTTGCGGGAGTAGACGTCGTGCGGACGCTCGTGGATCTCGACGTAGAGGTCGCCGGCCGTACCGCCACCGGGGCCGACCTCGCCCTGCTGGGCGAGCCGGATCCGCATGCCGTCCTCGACCCCGGCCGGGATCTTGACGGTCAGCGAGCGGCGGGTACGCACCCGGCCGTCCCCGGCGCAGGTCGGGCAGGGGTGCGGGATCACCGTGCCGTACCCCTGGCAGACGGTGCACGGCCGGGACGAGACGACCTGGCCGAGGAAGGTGCGCTGCACCGACTGCACCTCGCCCCGCCCGCCGCACGCCTCGCAGGTGGCCAGGTGGGTGCCGGGCGCCGTGCCCGCCCCCGTGCAGGTGGTGCAGAGCACGGCGGTGTCCACCGCGATCGGTGCCTCCACCCCGAAGGCGGTCTCGTGCAGGTCGAGTTCGAGTCGCAGGATGGCGTCGGCACCCGGCCGGGTACGCGGACGCGGCCCCCGGGAGCCACCCGCCGCACCGAAGAAGGCGTCCATGATGTCCTGGAAGCCGACGAACGGCCCGCCGGCACCGCCCGGTCCGGCCCCGGGCCCGCCACCGGGGGCGAGCGGGTCGCCGCCGAGGTCGACGATCTGCCGCTTCTGGTCGTCCGAGAGGACTTCGTACGCGGCGTTGATGTCCTTGAACTTCTCGTGTGCCTCCGGATCCGGATTGACGTCCGGGTGGTACTGCCGCGCCAGCTTGCGGTAGGCGCGCTTGATGTCGTCGTCGGAGGCGTCCCGGCTGACGCCGAGAATCCCGTAGTAGTCCTTGGCCACTGCGTTCCGTGTCCTCATGTCTGTCTCGCGTTACCGTCCGCCGGTCGTCAGGGGTGAGCTTGGTGGTCAGTTCTGCGCCAGCACGTCGCCGACGTAGCGTGCCACGGCCCGCACCGTGGCGATGGTGCCCGGGTAGTCCATCCGGGTGGGCCCCAACACGCCGAGTCCGCCGACGATGGTCGTACCCGGACCGTATCCGGTGCTGACCACCGAGGTGGCCCGCAGATTGTCGATCTCGTTCTCGTCGCCGATGCGCACCTGGAGGGTGTTCGGCTCCACCTCGCCGATCAGCTTGAGCAGGACGACCTCCTCCTCGAGCGCCTCGAGGATCGGTCGCAGTGAACCCTGGAAGTCGAGCAGTCCGCCCCGGGTCAGGTTGGCGGTGCCGGCCATCACGATCCGCTCCTCGTGCCGCTCGACCAGGGTCTCCAGCAGCACCGTGGCGAGCGTGGTCATCGCCGGGGAGAGCCCCGGGGGCACCTCGTCGACCAGCGCCTGGACCAGCGGCGGGGTGTCGGCCAGCTTCTTGCCGCCGAGCCGCTCGTTGACCAGCCGGCGCAGGTCCGTCACGTCGTCGGCGGTGATCGGGATGGGCAGCTCGACCAGCCGCTGCTCCACCCGACCGGTGTCGGCGATCATGACCAGCATCAGCCGGGTGGTGGAGATCGGCACCAGCTCCAGGTGCCGGACGGCGGAGCGGGCCAGGCTCGGGTACTGCACCACGGCCACCTGCCGGGTGAGCTGGGCGAGCAGCCGGACCGTACGGTGCACCACGTCGTCGAGGTCCACCGCGCCGACCATGAACCGCTCGATCGCCCGGCGCTCGGCCGGAGTGAGCGGCTTGACCCGGGAGAGCCGGTCCACGAAGAGCCGGTAACCACGGTCGGTGGGCACCCGGCCGGCGCTGGTGTGCGGCTGCCGGATGTAGCCCTCCTCCTCGAGGACGGCCATGTCGTTGCGGACGGTGGCCGGGGAGACCCCGAGTTGGTGCCGCTCGACCAGGGCCTTGCTGCCGACCGGTTCCTGGGTGGCGACGTAGTCCTCCACGATCGCGCGCAGCACGTCGAGCTTGCGGTCGTCGAGACCCATCCTCACCTCCCTGCGACGTCCCGGCCCCGGTTGGGCGAAACGACCGGGGCGACCACGACGGTCGGGCCAGGTCCGCCCTGGCACTCGACTGTAGCGAGTGCCAGTCTACGACCAAGGCGTACCCGGCGCGATGATCGTTTGGAGGGGATATCCGAACCTGGACAACAGGCTTGCCAGCACACCCTACCCCGGTGGACCTGGCAGGTACGGTCGGGCATTGTCCAGATTCAATTCGGGGGGCGGCTGGCGCTGGTTGATCGGGAGTCCTACCGTGACCCCCATGACTGAACCGCCTCGCCCTCCCGGAGAATACGGCGGTCCGCCCCAGGACCCGACCACCCCGATGAATCCGGGCCAATACCCGACACCAGGCGAGGGATACCCCCCGCCCGCCGCACCCCAGTACGGTGCGCCCGGCACGCCCCCGCCGACCTCGGGCGCCGGGACGTACCCGACTTCCGGTGGCGGGACGTACCCGACGTCGGGTGGCGGGACCTATCCGACCTCAGGTGGCGGGACCTATCCGACCTCGGGTGGCGGTTATCCCCCGCCCGGTGGCGGCTACCCGCCGGCCGGCGGCTACCCGCCCCCCGGTGGCGGCTACCCGCCCCCCGGTGGTCAGCCCCCGGGCGGGTACCCCGGTGCCGGCTACCCGCCGCCGGGCGGCTACCCGCCGCCGGGCAACCCGTACGGCGCCCCGGCACCGTCCGGCTACGCCAACAGCGACGAGAAGACCTGGGCCCTGATCGCGCACTTCGGCGGCATCCTGGTCGGCTTCATCGCCTCGCTCGTCGCGCTGCTGGCCAAGGGCAACGAGTCGCCGACCGTACGCGCGCACGCGGTCGAGGCGCTCAACTTCCAGATCACCTGGGGCATCATCTCGATCGTCTCGCTCATCGTCGGGATGTGCACCCTCGTGCTGTTCTTCCTGCCGCTGGTCGCCTGGGTGATTGTGCTGGTCTTCTCGGTCATCGCCGGCATGAAGGCCAACGAGGGTGTGCTGTACCGGTACCCGATGACCATCCGCATGATCAAGTAAGACCCAGCGCCTCTGCGATGGCCCGTGCCGGATCCGGCGCGGGCCATCGTGCCGTCCGGGGTCGCGGCGGATCGGGTCAGGGCAGCAGGTCCCGGACCACCGCGTCGGCCAGCAGCCGGCCGCGCAGGGTGAGCACGGCCCGCCCCGCGTCGTACGCCGCCCCGTCCAGCAGCCCGGTCTCGCGGGCCCGGTCCGCACCCGCCCGACCGGCGTCGTCGAGGATCGACAGCGGCAGCCCGGCGGCGAGCCGGAGCCCGAGCAGCACCTCCTCCACCCGCCGCTCCCCGGTCGACAGCACCTCCCGGGCCTGCCCCGGGGAGTGCCCCGCCGCCAGCCGGCCCGCGTAACTCGACGGGTGCTTGACGTTCCACCAGCGGACCCCGCCGACGTGGCTGTGCGCGCCGGGGCCGAGACCCCACCAGTCGCCGCCGGTCCAGTAGAGCAGGTTGTGCCGGCAGGCCGCGGCCGGCGTACGGGCCCAGTTGGAGACCTCGTACCAGGAGAAGCCCGCCTCGGAGAGCGCCGCCTCGGCGGCCAGGTAGCGGTCCGCCGCCACGTCGTCGTCCGGGTACGCCAGCTCGCCGCGCCGCATCCGGGCGGCCAGCCGGGTGCCGTCCTCGACGATCAGGGCGTACGCGCTGACGTGGTCGACCCCGGCGGCCAGCACCGCCTGAAGCGACGCCGCGAAGTCCTCCGCCCGCTCCCCCGGCGTTCCGTAGATCAGGTCCAGGTTGACGTGGTCGAAGCCGACCTCCCGGGCCTCCCGCGCGGCCTCGGTCGCCCGGCCGGCGGTGTGCCGGCGGTCCAGGATCGCCAGCACCGGTGGGGCGGCCGACTGCATGCCCAGGGAGATCCGGGTGTAACCGGCCGCCCGAAGCGCCTTCAGCGAGTCCCGGGTCACCGACTCCGGATTCGCCTCCGTGCTGACCTCGGCGTCGGCGGCCAGCCCCCAGGTCCGGTCGATGCCGTCGAGGATCCGGGCCAGGTCGTCCGGGGGCAGCAGGGTGGGGGTGCCGCCGCCGACGAAGACCGTGTCGACCCGGGCCGGCGGCCGGTCGGCCAGCACCCGGTGGGCCAGGCGCAGTTCGGCGAGTACCTGGTCGGCGTAGCCGTCCCGGCCCGCCGAACCGCCGAGTTCGGTCGCGGTGTAGGTGTTGAAGTCGCAGTAGCCGCAGCGGCTGGCGCAGAACGGCACGTGGACGTAGACGCCGAAGCCACGGTCACCCATCGTGGCCAGGGCGGCGTCGGGCAGCGCCCCGTCGACGGGTACGGGCTCGCCCGCTGGGAGCACTCCAGGCATGGGACTAGTGTGCCGGCATGACCTCAGCCCCTGATCCGCTCGTCCGGGTGTCTACCACGCACGGAGTGACAACTCTCACCCTGGACAGCCCGCGCAACCGCAACGCGCTCTCCAGCGCCCTGCTCGGTCAACTGCTCGACGCGCTGGGCGCGGCGGCGGCCGACGACGACGTCCGGGTGGTGGTGCTCTCGCACACCGGGCCGGTCTTCAGCTCGGGTGCGGACCTGAAGGAGACGGCGGCGGCGTACCGCGAGGGCACGGTGCCGGTGGCGATGCTCGGTGACGTGCTGGCGGCGATCTGGGAGTGCCCGAAGCCGGTGGTGGCCCGGATCGGCGGGCCGGCCCGGGCCGGTGGCCTCGGCCTGATCGCGGCGGCCGACATCGCGATCTGCGCCCAGGAGGCCACCTTCGCGTTCACCGAGGTACGGCTCGGGGTGATCCCGGCGGTGATCTCGGCGACCGTGCTGCCCCGGCTGCAACCACGGGCCGCCGCCGAGCTGTATCTGACCGGGGACACCTTCGACGGCCGCCGGGCGGCCGAGATCGGGCTGGTCACCACGGTGACCTCGGCCGAGGCGCTGGACGAGACGGTCGCCTCGTACTGCCTGGCGCTGGTCCGGGGCGCGCCCGGCGCGCTGGCCGGGGCGAAGGAACTGCTCCGGCGCGGCTCGACGGAGAGCTTCCGGGCCGAGCTGGCGCGGCTGCGCGACCTCTCGGTGCGGTACTTCCACTCCGAGGAGGGGCGCGAGGGTGTCGCGGCGTTCGGGGAGAAACGGCCGGCCCGCTGGGTACCCGGTAGCTGACTCGGGCCCGGCCGGCCCCTGACCCGACCGTGATCCGGTCCGGAATTTGGGCGGTCGAAGTAGGCTGTGTCCGACTATCGGGCAGGGGGTGGCGGTGCGGACTCGGGCCGTGGTGGCGGCGGGCGTGGCGCTCGCGGCGGTTGCCGGTTTCGGCGTCTACCTGGGTGCCCGGGAGTTCGGGCACAAGCTGCCGTTACCCAGCGCCGCCCCCGGCTGCGTGGTCGAGGCGGACGGCCGGGTCGCGTTGAACGCCGAGCAGATGGCGAACGCCGCCACCATCGCCGCGGTGGGCATCCGGCGCAAGATGCCGGAGCGGGCCGTGGTGGTGGCCCTGGCGACGGCGTTCCAGGAGTCCCGGCTGCGCAACCTGGCCGGCGGTGACCGGGACTCGGTCGGGCTCTTCCAGCAGCGGCCCAGTCAGGGCTGGGGCACGCCGGAGCAGATCCGGGATCCGCGCTACGCCGCGACCAAGTTCTACAACGCGCTGAAGAAGGTCCGCGGCTGGGAGCAGATGGAGGTCACGGTCGCGGCGCAGCGGGTGCAGCGGTCGGCCTTCCCCAACGCCTACCAGCAGTGGGCGGACGAGTCCGAGGTGCTGACCCGGGCACTGCTGGGCAACGCCACCGGCGCGGTGGCCTGCACGGTGGGCCGGGAGCCGGCGATGCGCGGTAACGCGGCAGCGGTGGCACTGACCGCCGGGCTGAAGCTGGACTGGGGCCGGCTGGAGACCTCGGTACCGGCCGAGTTGACCGGTCTGGCCGTGCCGACGACGGATCCGCAGGTGGGGTGGCGTTACGCGCACTGGCTGGTGTCGCACGCCGACGACCACGGGGTGAAGACGGTGCGCTTCGGCGACCTCCAGTGGACGGCGGACGGCGGCACCTGGACGCCGGTCAAGGGCGTACCGCCGACGCCGCACCAGGTGGTCGCCGAGGTCTTCACCGACTGATCCGCGGCCGATTCTGTTGCTTCCCGGAACGATCACTAACTGGCAGTGATTGCACAAACGGTCAGATCGGCACAGGCTGCCTCATTTTTCGACTGATTTGTTGCGGTGTGTCAAAGGCCGGCTGCCCTCCGTACCCCCGGATGGCCGGCGCCGATCGGACGGCCGAGCGCCGGGGTGCAGGCCTTGCGGAGGGAGTTACGATCGGCAGCCTGTGCTCAGAAAGAGTTTCACCCTATGGGGAGGGGACGCGGTGTTCGACTACGGCGGCCGCACTGGCTACGAGCCGATCAGTGACACGGATCGCAAGGAGTTCCACGAGCAGGGCTTCCTGTTGCTCCGCAACGTCCTGACCGAGGACCACCGCGCGGCCCTGGAGGCGGCGGTCGACCGGGTCTACGCCGAGGAGAAGGCGAAGGGCAACACCACCAAGGACGGCACCCTGCACCTGCTGGGTTTCCTGGAGCGGGACGAGCTCTTCGGCCAGCTGCTCACCCACCCGATCGCGTTCCCCTACATGTGGGGCCTCGCGGGCTGGAACATCTACACCCACCACAACCACCTGGACGTCACCCCGCCGGCCCTGGAGCCGGAGAAGCCGTACTGGGGCTGGCACCAGGACGGCTACCGGCAGAACTCGGACCCGGAGACGATGGATCCGAACCTGCCCCGGCCGATGTTCTCGCTCAAGGTCGCGTACGTGCTCTCCGATCTCTCGGAGAAGGGCCGGGGTGCCACCAAGGTCATCCCGGGCAGCCACCTGTGGAACTCGCTGCCGCGTCCGGCCGACCTGACGGTGCACAACCCGGACCCGGAGGGGACCGTGGAGATCACGGCCAACCCCGGCGACGCCTTCATCTTCGACCGGCGGCAGTGGCACTCCCGGTCCACCAACCTCTCCACCATCACCCGGAAGATGCTCTTCGTGGGCTACACCTACCGGTGGATCCGCCCGCTGGACGAGCTGCACCCGGACAAGAACGGACAGTGGTACCAGAACCGGACCCCGGTGCAGCGCCAGCTGCTCGGCGAGGGTACGCACACCGCCAACTACTGGGGCATCAACTGGAACGGGTACGTCGACGACGAGATCCCGCTGCGCAAGGAGTTGAAGGAGCGCGGTCTGCTCGACCGCAGCATTCCCTGGCTGCGCTGAGCTTCCGCGTCGCGGGTGGTGGCTGTGCCGGTTCCGTCGGGGCCGGCGCAGTCACCACCGCTTCGTTTCCGGACATCGGGCAAGCGAACCCGACCGGTCAGTCGGCCGGCGATTTCCGCCCGCCAGGTCCCGGTGCTTTGCCGCTGAATGGAACCGGCGCATAACCCTGGGTAATTCACCCGTCGCATTGGCAGTTTTACCGAGGCCGTCGGGAGTCGCCCGGGAGGAACCTCGCGCGTTCGGCGCGATGGTGCCGCCGATTCGGGCGGGCAGTGACGACCGGTCGGCGCCTATTCGACCACCGAGGCGGACGACAACGCGACGGAATTACCGAACCATTCATGTTCGGCGGATCCGGCCGTCACCGTTCGGATCGAGCTAGGCCAGCCGACCGGACATCCGGTAGACGTCGACGAGAAGAGCCCAGAGCTCGTTGTTCAATG
The DNA here is from genome assembly GCF_036421995.1 of Plantactinospora veratri. Lineage (NCBI taxonomy): Bacteria > Bacillati > Actinomycetota > Actinomycetes > Micromonosporales > Micromonosporaceae > Plantactinospora > Plantactinospora veratri. The sequence continues at coordinate 60,952 of NZ_JAZGQL010000029.1, read as the reverse complement.
GCTGACCCTCCTCGTTGGTCAGCCGGTGCGCCGGACACTTCATGGTCGGGCTGGTCAACTCGACACCGTGCGGCGGGACGCTGCCGAACCGGATCTTCTGCTGCCCCTGCGGGCCGACGGCACGGAACTTGTCGGGACCGATCCGGAAGGCGCCCCGGACGATGTCCGCGACGGTGAACCTCGGATGCTGGATCTCGGTCGGGTCGCCGGTCAACTGCCGCATCCGGGCCATCTCCTGCTGGTCGTGCAGGACGGAAAGGCTGGCCAGCATGGAGGTGCTGCCCCGCAGGGTGCGCTCCAGCACCTCTCCGGACAGGCCGAGGGTGTCCCGCCCGTAGGTCAGGGCCGACTCCAGACAGATCAGCGCCTCCAGCAGGGCGAGGCTGATGTTGCGCTTGAACTTGTGTCGCAGCGAGGCGGCCAGTTCCTCGGCACCGGCACCCGGGCTCGGCACCAACTGGTCCTCCCAGACGACCGCCTCCCGGTGTGCGGCCACGACCGCGACGGCCCGCTCCAGCACCGGTGTCGGGTCTGCGAACATGCCGTCGACCAGGTCCCGGAAAAGCTGGTCGAGCCTTTGCAGATTCTCGACGAGATCCCGGCCGGGTCCATCGCGCCGCAATTCCCTCAACCCACTCGAAACCCGCAGCGCGGAGAACCACTCTTCGACCAGGGGGGTGTACGCCTCAAGGTACAGCGCGACCTTGGGATGCTGATCCGAAAGCTGTAGAGGCGACACCCTGACGCTTCCCGGGAGAGAGTCCGTGGACACTTACAGAGCGTAACATGGGGAGATCATTTGAGCAAATGCGAATGGACGTTCACAACTATAGGTGATGCCGGCTAGTCGATCACGGCAGTCGATCGTACAACCGTGGAGAATTTAGCGGTTTCCGGCAATCGGCGCCAGGCCGATACGGTCGACGTGCCGTCCGGCCGGCAACGGGGATCGACGCCCCGGAGGGATCGGGGATCCTCTTCACCGTCCCGCCGGCCGGTCCGCGCCGCACAGGGCGAAGCGGAGCCGGCACTGCGCGGGGATCGGAGCGGAAAGCCAGCAGGGGCGCCGGCCGAGAGTCGGCCGACGCCCCTTGCTTACCGGGGAGCGGGGTGCTCAGTACCGGCTGACTCGGCGCCGGCGACCGACTCCGGCCACCAGGGCCACCGCGATGGCGGCGAGTGCGACCTGGATCAGCAGCTCCATCCAGTCGATGCCGGCCGTCTCGGTCGCGATGCCGGCGGCTCGGGCGATGACCGTGCCCAGCAGCGCCGCACCGACACCGATCAGCATGGTCAACCAGATCGGCATGTCCTGGCGGCCTGGTACGACCAGACGACCGAGGGCGCCGATAACGAGACCGACGATGAGCGCGGTGATGATACCCCAGACGGTGAGTTCCACGGCCGTCCTCCTTCGAATGCGTCACACGTTGTTGTGGTGACTGCTAGATTCCCGGAGGTCGAAAAGCTCAAACCGCCCTACGCACCCAGACGTCGCGCCGCCTCCCGCACCGCCGTGTCCATCGTGCCGAAGGCCAGCGGCGGCGGATCCACCAGGGAAAACCAGCTCAGCTCGGCAGACTCGGCCGGATCGAGCACGATCCGCAGGTCGTCCAGGGTGGCCAGAAAAAAGTTGTCCAGGACCGGCAGGATCTCGTCCTGGAACTCGTAGCTGCCGATGTACATGCCGAGGTGGTCACCAAGGGTGATCGACACCCCGAGTTCCTCCCGGGCCTCCCGCACCGCCGCCTCGGCCGGGTGCTCCCAGCCGTCGCAGAACCCGCCCGGCGTCTCCCAGCGGCCGATCATCGGTTCCGCCGCCCGCCGCAGGGCCAGGAAGCGCAGCTCCGCGACCTCGGGAGCGGCCGCACCGACCGACGGAGCACGGTCCAGGATGACGAGGCCGACCGTCGGACGGGCGTTGACGAAGAGCTGGTAGCCGCACCGGGTGCAGGTGGTCGGCGCGGGGCCGGGCAGGGGCGCCCCGCACCGGGGGCAGAAGGACGCGTCGGGGCCGTACCCCCGGGGGGTCACTTCTTGCCGCCACCCTTGCCGTCGCCGGAGTCGCTGGTGGAGAGGGCGGCGATGAAGGCCTCCTGCGGCACCTCGACCCGGCCCACCATCTTCATCCGCTTCTTCCCCTCCTTCTGCTTCTCCAGCAGCTTGCGCTTCCGGCTGATGTCACCGCCGTAGCACTTGGCCAGCACGTCCTTGCGGATCGCCCGGATGGTCTCCCGGGCGATCACCCGGTTGCCGATCGCCGCCTGGATCGGCACCTCGAACTGCTGCCGGGGGATCAGCTTCTGCAACTTCGCCGCGATGTTGACGCCGTAGTTGTACGCCTTGTCCTTGTGCACGATCGCGCTGAACGCGTCCACCGGCTCGCCGTTGAGCAGGATGTCGACCTTGACCAGGTCGGAGTGCTGCTCGTCGGTGGGCTCGTAGTCCAGCGAGGCGTAGCCCTTGGTACGGCTCTTGAGCTGGTCGAAGAAGTCAAAGATGATCTCGGCGAGCGGCAGCGTGTAGCGCAGCTCGACCCGGTCGGCGGAGAGATAGTCCATCCCCTGCAACGAGCCGCGCCGCCCCTGGCACAGCTCCATCACCGCGCCGACGTAGTCGTTCGGGGTGAGCACGGTGGCCCGGACCACCGGCTCGTACACCTCGGCGATCTTGCCGGTCGGGTACTCGCTCGGGTTGGTGACCGTGACCTCCTTGCCGTCCTCCAGGACGACCCGGTAGACCACGTTGGGGGCCGTCGAGATCAAATCGAGGTTGAACTCGCGTTCCAGCCGCTCGCCGATGATCTCCAGGTGCAGCAGGCCGAGGAAGCCGCAGCGGAAACCGAAGCCGAGCGCGGCGGAGGTCTCCGGCTCGTAGCTGAGTGCCGCGTCGTTGAGCTTCAGCTTGTCGAGCGCGTCCCGCAGCGCCGGATAGTCCGACCCGTCGATCGGGTAGAGACCCGAGTAGACCATGGGCTTCGGGTCCTTGTAGCCGCCGAGCGCCTCGCGCGCCGGCCGGGCGTTGATGGTGACGGTGTCACCGACCCGGGACTGCCGGACGTCCTTCACGCCGGTGATCAGGTAGCCCACCTCGCCGACGCCGAGCGCACCGGCCTTCTGCATCTCCGGAGAGATCACGCCGAGTTCGAGCAGCTCGTGCACGGCGCCGGTGGACATCATCTTGATCTTGTCGCGCGCCTCGATCCGGCCGTCGATCACCCGGACGTACGTCACCACGCCCCGGTACACGTCGTAGACCGAGTCGAAGATCATGGCGCGGGCCGGCTTCTCCGCCTCGCCGACCGGCGGGGTGAACTGCCGGACGATCTCGTCGAGCAGATAGGGCACGCCCTCGCCGGTCTTGCCGGAGACCCGGATGCAGTCGTTCGGATCCCCGCCGATCAGGTGCGCCAACTCCTCGGCGTACTTGTCCGGCTGGGCGGCCGGCAGATCGATCTTGTTGAGTACGGGGATGATGTGCAGGTCGTTCTCGAGCGCCAGATAGAGGTTGGCCAGGGTCTGCGCCTCGATCCCCTGCGCGGCGTCGACCAGCAGGATCGCCCCCTCACAGGCGGCGAGCGACCGGGACACCTCGTAGGTGAAGTCCACGTGCCCAGGCGTGTCGATCATGTTCAGCACGGCCTCTTCGCCCTGCTGGTCGCCCTCCCGCACGGTCCACGGCATGCGGACCGCCTGGCTCTTGATCGTGATGCCGCGCTCCCGCTCGATGTCCATCCGGTCGAGATACTGGGCACGCATCTGCCGGGGGTCGACCACGCCGGTGAGCTGCAACATCCGGTCGGCCAGCGTCGACTTGCCGTGGTCGATGTGGGCGATGATGCAGAAGTTCCTGATGCGGCCGGGGTCGGTGGCACCAGGAGAGTTCGCGCCGGAGTCGGGCGTCGGTGGCACGGCGGTCCGTTCTGCTTGGCTGACGACGATGGGCCTTCTATGTTCCCATGCCGCCGGACGGTGCCCGGCCGAGGCCGCCGGATCACCGCCGCGAGTTCCGTCACCATCACCGGGAACCCACCTCCCGCGGTGTTGCGGCTTTCCCGCCTCCCGGGGCGTTCGCGGATTCCGCCTCCCGGGGGGCGTCGGGCGCCGCCGGACCACGCCGCGGGCGGGCGACTCGGCCGCGGGCGACGGGCCGAAATCCCGGCCCGTCGACCGGACCAGGGCAGACTTGACGACATGGCCGCCATCTCGGTACCGCCCCGACCGTACGACGCGACCGCCGTACGCCCGGGCTGGGCCGATCTCCCCGCCGACCTGCGGGCGGCGATCACCGCCCGGCTGGGCGCCCGGGTCGGCTGGGCCAGCACCGCCGGCGGCGGCTTCACCCGGGGCTTCGCCGGAGTGTTGCAGACCGTCGCCGGGGACCGGGTCTTCGTCAAGGCGGCGTCCCTGGTCGACCAGCGTCACCTCAGCGACTGGTACGCCCGGGAGGCGGCGATCACCGCCGTACTGCCGGCCGGGCTCGCCGTCGCCCGCCCGCGCTGGACGCTGACCGCCGCCGGGTACCACGTGATCTGCCTGGACGCCGTCGACGGCCGGATGCCGGAGCTGCCGTGGACGCCGGCCGAGCTGGCGGCGACCCTCGACGCGTACGCGACCGCCGCGGCGGCGCTCCGGGAGCCCCCGGCGGAGCTGGCGGCGCTGGGCGTACCCCGGCTCGCCGACCTCGCCCGGGCGGACCTGGCCTGGTGGGCGGAGCTGGCCGCCGGCCGGGAGACGCTGCCGGAGATCCCCGCCGTCGCCCGGCACCGGCTGCCAGAACTCGCCGCGCTGGAGGCCCGGCTACCCGGGTACGCCGACCGCCCGTCGATGATCCACGGCGACCTGCGGGTCGACAACGTACTGCTGGACCCGGCCGGGTTCGCCTGGCTCTGCGACTGGACGTGGCTCTGCTACGGGCCGCCCTGGTTCGACCTGGCCAGCCTGCTGGTCACCGCGTACGCCAGCGGCCTGGACGCCGACGCCCTCTTCGCCACCCATCCGGCGGGGCGGGACGCTCCGCCCGACGGGCTGGACGCCGCACTCGCCGCACTCTCCGGATACTGGCTGGTACGCGCGGCGGCCGGCACCGGCACCGGCTCCCCGCACATCCTGGCGCACCAGCGGTGGAGTGCCCAGACCGCGCTGGACTGGCTGGCCGAGCGGCAGGGATGGCGGTGAGCTGCGGCGGGACGGCGATGGGCTGTTTTGGCCCCGACGGGGCGTACCTGGTAACGTGGCTCTTCGCGCGTGCCGACACGGCCGTACTCCGACGTGCGTCGTCGCCCGCGCATCAAAGGCAAACGTAACCCTAGCTACCAGGACGAGGCTGTCGCGTGGCGAACATCAAGTCCCAGATCAAGCGCAACCGGCAGAACGAGAAGCGCCGGCTGCGTAACAAGTCGGTCAAGTCGTCGCTGAAGACCGCCATTCGCAAGTTCAACGAGGCGACCGAGAGCGGAGACAGCGCCAAGGCGACCGAGCTCATGCGGGACGCCTCGCGCAAGCTCGACAAGGCGGTCAGCAAGGGCGTGATCCACCAGAACCAGGCGGCGAACCGCAAGTCGGCGATCGCCAAGCGGCTTCAGTCGCTCTCCGCCTGAGAAGCGGGACACCACACACCTGACGTGTGGCCCCCGAGCCGGCTGGCTCGGGGGCCACACGTGTTCTTCCGGCACCGCCACATCTCCGGGCGGCACGTGCTGCCTACCGGCACGGCCACCTTTCGGGCGGTTAGCGGTAGCGGCGTCTGGCGGACTGCCGGCCGGTGTCGATCGGATTCTGCCGGGAGACCCAACGGCGCTCCGGCCGCTGGTCCAGGCGCTCGGCCAGGCCGCTGTTCCGGGATCGGGCGGCGGCCGCCGGTGGCGGTGCTGCCTGCCGGGTCTGCGGCAGGCCGAGACGCGGTCGGCCGGCCTCCCGCCCGGTGACACCGCCGACATCCTGTCCCGGCGGGCCGTCGCCCTGCGATGACCGACTCGCCGGAGCCGCCGAGCCGGTCCGGTCCGGCATGGCCAGGTCGGAGCGGAGTCGACGCCGGCCGCCGAGTTCGAGCCGGGCCCGGACCATTGCGGTCATGCTGAACGGGCGGGCGACCAGGAACCGGCCCGGCAGCCGGTTACCCGGGGCGGGCCGAGGGGCCGGGGCGTCGCGGTCGGCTGCGACGCCGGGTTCCGGCGCGGTCAGCCGGTGGGTCTGCCCGGTCCCGACCAGCGACCGCTTCGGCACGCTGGCCCGGCCGATCGCCGGCTGGATCTGCCGGCGGAACCGTTCCCGTTCCTGCGTCGGCACCCGGGCCGCCGAACGAAGCACCGCGGCGGCCACCACGTCGTTGACCTTCACCATGACCGCGACGGTCGCGGGTAGGACGAGTACGCCCCACCAGCTCACCAGCTCGGCGAGCGCGAGCAGCAGGCCGAGGGCCACGGTCCCCTCGAAGAAGACGAAGCAGAGCATCCCGCCCGGGTCGACGTGCCGGAGCCGCAGCACGCGGGCGTAGAGCGGTCGTAGCCGCTCCTCGTCCGCCGGCACCGCCGTCGCCGTGGTCATCTCGATGTCGCCCGGCGGGCAGCCGCGACCGCGACCACGGCACGCTCCAGGGCGTAGCCCCGGTCGTCGGAGCCGCCCTTGACGGCGGCGTTGCACTCGGCGGCGGCGTACATGGCGTCGGCCAGCCCCTCCGGGGTCCAGCCCCGGCCGACCCGCTGCGCCTTCTCGATCTTCCACGGTGGCATGCCGAGGCTGCTCGCCAACTGGTAGGCGCTGCCCCGGCCCGCCGAGCTGACCCGGGCCACCGTGCGCACCCCGTCGGCGATCGCGTCCGCGATCGGCACCGGGTCCACCCCGACGTGCAGCGCCCAGCGCAGCGCCTCCAGGGCGCCCGGCACGTCACCGGCCATCGCCGCATCGGCGACCGTGAAGCCGCTGACCTCGGCCCGCCCCCGGTAGTAGCGGGCCACCGTGTCGACGCCGATCCGCCCGTCGGTGTCGGCCAGCAACTGTGAACAGGCGGAGGCGAGTTCCCGCAGGTCGTTGCCGACCGCGGCGATCAGCGCCTCGGCAGCGTCGTCGGTGCACCGGCCGCCGCCGCGCCGGATCTCGTCCCGGACGAACGCGACCCGGTCCCGATGACCCTTCAGCTTCGCCGCCGGGACGACCTCCGCGCCGGCCGCCCGGAGGCCGTCGGCGAAGGCCCTACCCTTGGCACCGCCGGCATGCGCGACCACCAACTGCACCTCGGGGTCGGGATTCTTCGCGTACGCCAGCAGCGCCGCCGCCAGATCCTTCCGGGCGTCCTGTCCAGCCCGGACGATCAGCACCCGCCGCCCCCCGAACAGGGACGGTCCGAGCAGTTCGGCGATCTCCCCCGGCCCCAACGCGCCCGCCTCATGGTCGTGTACGTCGACGTCCGGGTCGGCGGCTCTGGCCGCGTCGACCACTCCGGCGACGGCTCTGGTGGCGAGCAGTTCCTCGTCACCGAGCACGAGTACGACGGGGGCGAGACTAGCGGGGGTCACGAGGTCATCGTCGCACGTGGCGTGCGTCCATCGGGCCTGGTCACCCGGCTCGCTGCGGCTGACCCCGCACTTAGTGCAAATCCAGACATTTATCTTAACCCTGGCATTCCACGCCAGTGGTTGTGGTGACCGATCGCAGCGTACCGCCGGTGCCGACGGTGACGGCGTCACCACGCGGGGCGATAACCAACACACCCCGAACGGGTACCCGCCCAGCACGCGGCCAGGGAGGATCAGCGGAAAGGTCACCGGGTGGACGGGTCGCCGGGGTCCAGGCCCCGGACCGCCACCGACAGTCGGCCCCTGCCCGGCCCGACCACCGCCAGATCCCCCTGCTCGTCGGTCCGGAGCACCCTGGCGCCGGCCCGGGACAACCGGGCCAGTACCCCGGCGTCGGGGTGCCCGTACCCGTTGTCGGCACCGACCGGCACCAGCGCCACCGCCGGACGTACGGCGTCGAGGAACGCCGGCTCCTGGTACGCCGAGCCGTGGTGAGCGAGTTTCAACACGTCTGCCCGGAGTTGGGCGACCGGTACGACCTCCAGCAACGCCTGCTGCTCCTCGGTCTCGGCGTCCCCGGTGAGCAGGATGCTGACACCGTGGACCTCGGCGCGCAGGACCAGCGAGTTGTTGTTCGGATCCGAACGGGTACCCCGGATCGGGTGCGGCGGCCCCAACAGGGTCAGCGTCACCTGGCCGGCCGCGTAGGTCCAGCCCGTCCCGGCCGCGCCGACCGGTACGCCGTTCGCGCTGGCCGCCCGCTCGACCGTGCCGCGGCCCTCGACCGGCTCCAGCCACTGCGGAACCGCCACAGCGGCCACCCGACGTCCCCGGAACACCCCCTCCACTCCCTCCACGTGGTCGGCGTGGAAGTGGCTCACCACGAGCAGGGACACCTCGCGTACGCCGAGCCGGCGCAGGCAGCGGTCCACCGCACCGGGGTCCGGACCGGCGTCCACCACCACCGCCCGGCCGACCCCGACCGGCAGCACCAGGCTGTCGCCCTGACCCACGGCGCAGGCGGCGACCACCCAGCCGGCCGGCGGCCATCCGGTGGCGATCAGCCGCACCGGCATCGCACCGACCAGCACGGCGGCCGCGACCACCGCGACGAGCCGGCGCACCGGAGGCCGACGGGCGAAGACCAGCAGCGCCACCGTCAGGGCGCCGAGCAGCAGCCCGCCGGGCACCCCGTCCAGCCAGGGCACCGTCCCGGCGGGCAGGCGTGCGCCGTACCGGGCCACCAGGACCAGCCACCACGCCGGCCAGCTGCCGAGCCACGCGACACCCTCCGCACCGGCCGGCCAGAACGGCGAGAGCACCGCCGCCGTCACCCCGAGCACAGTGGCCGGTGCCACCGCCGGCACCGCGAGGAGGTTCGCCGGTACGGCCACCAGGCTGATGGTGCCGGAGAGTCCGGCCACCACCGGTGCGCAGGCCAGTTGTGCCGCCGCCGGGATGGCCAACGCCTCCGCCGCACCCGCCGGTACGCCACGACGCCGCAGCCCGTCCCGCCACCGGGGGGCGAGCAGCAGGAGCCCACCGGTGGCCAGTACGGAGAGCGCGAACCCCGGGTCGCCGGCCAGTTCCGGATCGACGAGCACCAGTACGGTGACCGCACTGGCCAGCGCGGGTAGGGCCGCCCGGGGTCGTCCGACGGCCAGCGCCAGCAAACCGATCGCGCCCATCGTGCCGGCCCGGACGACGCTCGGCGACGGCCGGGCCAGGATGACGAAGCCGACCAGCGCCGTGCCACAGAGGACGGCGGCGAGCCACGGCCCGGCCCGGGCCCACCGGGCGAGCAGCAGCACCAGCCCGACCACGATCGCCACGTTCGCGCCAGTGAACGCCACTTAGGGAGGTGAGTTGAAGAACGGCCCCGGCAGGTGCGCCAACACCTGTGATCCGGGGCCTTGACCGACGTAGGAGGTCGGCCCACCCATGAGTGTAGAAGCTGTCTCGTGGGCGCTGAACGATGCGCCCGACTTACCCCCCGCCTGCCTGGCTGTGCTGATCGGTCTCGCCAACCACGCGCACGCCAACGGCCGAGCCGCGTACCCGTCTCAGGAACGGCTCGCTCACTACGCCCGGAAGTCGACCCGCTCGGTACGCAGCGACCTTGCGACCTTGGAACGGCTCGGCATCATCCGGCGTGGCGATCAGCGACACGTCTTGCACCTGCCGACCGACCGTCGCCCCGTCGTGTGGGACCTCGCGATGGAACGTCGGCGGGTTCTGCCTACCTCGCTCGACCCGTTCGCCGAGCCGCTGCCCGGTCGTCCGAACGAGGTCCCCGAGCCTGTGGATAACCGGGCGGAAGCAGGCTTCCCCTCGGTGCCGACCGGGCGGAAGCACACTGCCGAGCGGCCGGAAGCAGGCTTCCGCACCGACCGGAAGCAGGCTTCCTACAAACCGTCCTTGAACCATAAAGAACCGTCCCTACCGCGTGCGGCTTCGTCGAACGGTTCCGGCCCGTCGCCGGACGCCCGGTCACCCCGTAGGGATTCCTTCGGAGGAGCAACCCAAACCCCGGCACGTCGTGGCTGGGAACCGCCCAGGGGTGCGGCGTTGCCGCCCGCCCCTGGCGACGCTCGCTGCCCTAAGCCGGGACACCTGGGTCAACCCATGGATGCGTGTGCCGTGTGCCGCAGCGAGGCGCTTGGGGGTGCGGCATGAACGCCGTAGCCGTCTGGGCTCTCTCGCTCGCTGGCGCTGGGCTCGCCCTGGTTGTCGCCCTGGTCGCCCTCATCTCCCGGTACCTGGTCTGCCACCACGGCGACCGGTTCGCCGATGACGTTGCCCACCTCTCCGCCACCCGTCGCGCTTCCGCGCGCCACTGACTTAGGACTTGATCACCGATGAACCTGACTGCCCTTACCTCTCGCCTGTCCACTCTCGTTGTCGCCGGGGTAGCCGGCTGGGCGAGTTACACGCACATCGTCAAGGTCGCCCGGGAAGCGGGAGAGCGGCTGTCCGTTGCGGCCGTCTACCCGCTGGCGATCGATGGCCTGATTGTCGTCGGCACGCTGGCGATGCTTGAGGACAAGCGCAACGGCCGGAAGCCTCGCCTGTCCGCTCGCGTCGCCGTTGCGTTCGGGGTGGTCGCCACCCTGGCAGCGAACATCGCATCGGCTCAGCCGACCGTTACGGCTCGGCTGGTTGCGGCTGTGCCTGCTCTCGCGTTCCTTATCGCCGTTGAGGTGCTGAGCCGGCAGGGCAAGCGAATCACCGAGCCTGAACCGGTGAGCCTGCCGGCCGTTGAGCCGGCCGAGCCTGAGCCGGTTGCCGTCGAGCAGGCGACCCCTGAGCCGGTCAAGCCTGAGCCGGTCAAGCCTGAGCCGAGCCGCAAGGCTCAGCCCAAGCGGGTTGTACCCCGGTCGGCAACCTCCGCTGATCTGGTGATGCGCGCTCACCGCGCCGAGCCGGACGCGACCCATGCCCGGATCGCTGAGCTTGCCGGGGTGTCGCTGGCGACGGTGAAGCGCTACCGGCCTACCCGCTCCCCCGGTTCGCCTTCCCGGACGGAAGCTGCGGACACTGCCGTCAACGGCCGTACGCCTGAGCTTGCCGGGGTGACGGCATGACCGAGCTTGAGCGGATCATCCGCCGGCTACGGCGCAAGCACACCGTTCCCCGCGTGGTCTATCGGTACCTGTCCGGCCGTCCCCTCGACGGTCGGGCGGGGTACCGCTACCTGAGCCGTGGTGCCGGTCGGCTCACCGGCTGGCAGCGTCAGGTGATCCGGCTCGGTGCACCGGCTACGGCTCTACTGGCAACGGCTCACCCTGAGCAGGTCGGCTCAGTGGTCGGCTCGGCTGCCGTGGTGGTGGGCTACCGGCTCAGACGGAAGCTGACCATGCGCCGGTTCAACCGGGCGTACATCGCTCCTACCCTGGCTGCCCTTGCCCCGGCGATGGGCATGCAGAACGGCGTACGCCTGCACGTTGATCCGTCGTTGGGCAACCTCACTCCCCGGCTCGCTAAGCCTCTGTCACCGGCTGAGACTGCCGTACGGGCCTGGTATGGCGAGCGGGTAGAACCGGTGATCCGCTGGCTTCCTGAGCGCGCTCAGCGGGCAGCCTGGTCGATGCAGCGGGCAGCCGAGCCGGTCACGTCAAAGCTGGCTCTGTTCCGTCGTCCGGTCGACGGTGACCGGGGCCCGCGCATCGAGTTGGAGGCAGACACCCCGTACCTGACCAGGGAGCAACGGCAGCTTGTCTCGTCGATCATCGGCAGCAAGATCCCCGTTGCCGATCTGGTCGAGGCGTGGCACCAGGTGGGCCCACGGGTGCGGGCAGTCTGGACCGTGCGCAAGCGTCCCCCGGCCCGGGTCGGTGTCGACCAGGTCGCCGAGCAGCTTCCCCGGCTGGCCGAATGGGAGTTCTACATCGGGCAGGGTGCAGGCGACCGGCCGGTGATCCTGTCTCTGCGGGACGACTCCCCGCACATCGCGGTAAGTGCCGGTACGGGTGCGGGCAAGTCGGTACTGGCCGAGCTGGTCGCGGTGCAGGTACTCAACCGGGGTGGCCGAGTCGTCATCCTCGACCGGAAAGGCTCGCACCGCTGGGCGCTCGGGTTGGCTGGCGTTGACTACTGCACCCGGCCGGCGCAGATGCATGACGCCCTGGTCAAGCTGGCCACGCTCGCCGATGAACGGAACACGCTGGCCCTGCACGAGCCGGAAGACTGGGACTGCGGTCCCCGCGTGCTGGTCATCGCCGAGGAGTTGAACGCGACCATCGGGCAACTGGTCAACTTCTGGGCCGAGGTGCGCGGCAAGGGTGACCCCAAGCGGTCCCCTGCCGTGTCGGCTCTGGCTGACCTGCTGTTCATGGGTCGCTCGGCCAAGGTCAACGTGCTGGCTATCGCGCAGATGCTCACGGCTCGGGCGATCGGCGGACCCGAGGCGCGAGAGAACTTCGGTATCCGGTGCTTGGCCAGATACACCGCCAACAACTGGAAGATGCTGGTTCCCGAGGCAGCCATGCCCCGGGCATCCCGGACCCTTGGCCGGTGGCAGGTGGTCATCGGCGGACAGGCCACCGAGGTGCAGGTGGCGTACCTGTCTGCGAGCGAAGCTCGGCAGCTTGCATGTCCCCGGTCCCCGGGGACTTCCCAGGTCACCGACCTATCAAGCCCTGCCGGGGACTTCCTGACGCTGCGTCAGGCGATCGATGCCGGGGTACTGCCGTGGAAGCTGGACGCAGCGAAGAAGCGGCTACAGCGGAAGGTAGGGCAGGTCCCTACGCCGAGGGGCAAGGAAGGAAACGCGGACCTGTACGCCAGAGCAGACCTTGCCCGGTGGGCAGCCGGAGAGAGGATCAGCCAGTGATCGCAACCATCACCTACGCCGACCATGTTGCCCACCTCGACCCGGTGACCGGTGAAGGTCTGTTGATCCTCCCCCGGGTCGCCGACGACATCGACCCGCTTGCCGGCCCGACCACCCTGCACGCTGCCGGCTGGGACCACGCCATGAGGGACCTCGACCGGCGAGGCTGGGAACCGAGCGAGGATGACAGTGGCGACCTGGTCCACGTCGGCACCACGGCGGACGGGCGACCGGTCATCGGTCTGTACGGGCGGGAGCCGGTCACGTCGACACCAAGCGTCGAGCAGGCGGCCGAGGCATGGCGGGAGTTGCTTGCCGTCGCCCAGGTGGTCACCGAGTAGCCCACCAACGAAGATGCCCCGGCACCCATCAGGGGTGACCGGGGCACTTCCGTTCCCGGGTCAGTCTGCGGTCAGGTCGGGCCGATGCTCGGCGATCCATCGCGCCACGTCCCGACGTCGCCACACCTTGCCCATTGCCAGCCTTGCGACGGGATCAGGGAAGCCCTTGGCGTTGGTGATCACGTTGACTCGCTGCCGGCTGATACCGCCGAGCATGTCTCGAATCTCCGCCACGCCAACAAGGTCCACGGCTCTTGACGCTAGACGTCGGCATGTGTTACGGGAGGAACAACGTCAGATGACTAGAGCTTGAGCCGTTGACGCTCGACTAGGGCAGACGACACCATGTGAGGATGCCCAGCGATAGCGCACCCAAACCGGGCCGGTTGTCGATCTTTCGACGAAACCGCCCCCGGCCGGTTGTCGTGCCAGGCGACACCCTGTACGCCCCTGAGTTCGCCCACTTCCAGCCGTACGACAGCACGGCGCGAATCCTCGGAGACCTCCGCCTACGGATTACCGCCGTCCCGGTCGACGCAAAGCCGGTACGGGAGGGCTTCCAACTGTTGCGCGGATACGTGGTCGACGCCGATGGCTTGGAAGCTGTCGCCGAATCCTGGCACTACGTGCGCTTAGCTTCCTGCCGGGTGTCGATGCCACCAGGAAGCGAGGGCACAGCACCCCCGTAGAACCCGCTGAGAGCCACGCTGCGGGGCGAAGGGTTGGCGGGGGTAGTCAGGTGTAGGCGTCGAGCGTCAAGGGCTCTGAGGGCAGCCGGGGCGGTTCGGGGTGTCGCGTGGCCCTGGTCACCCCTGCGCAACAAGCCCCAAGATCAACCCGTCTTACTAGTAGAGGGTTCAACCGCCGAGTCGGTCGACCAAGCCGCCAGGGTGAGCCCGGTCACGATGCCCGGTAAAACTCCCAAGATCAACCCGTCTTACTTGTAGAGGGTTCACCACCGAGCAATCCGAGCACCACCACGCACGCCGTGTCCCACCAGGGGATGCGGCGTTTTTTCATGCCCATCGACAGTGACAACGACTCACCACCATGAGGGAGGAACACCCGTGATCACCATCGACGACATCGACTACCTCACCCCCAACGAGGCAGCCGAACGCCTCGGAGTCACCCCCGCAACGATGCGGAACTGGCGTAGCGACGGACGCTCACCTGTCCCGTACCGGAAGCTACTCGGCAAGATCCTCTACCCACTGGCCGAGGTTGAGCGCGTAGCGCGGGAGCGTGGCCGTTGAGCGCAGAGGAACTACGGCGCATCGCCGAGCGCATCGCCAGCCAGGCACCGCCCCTCACCCCCGAGCAGAGAGCCAGACTCCGCCGTCTACTCAGCGGCGAATGAGCGGGTAGACCCAGTGAGCAACGTACCACCAACCTGAGGAGATCAACCGTGACCATCTCTGACCGCACCCTGTACGCCCTTGCCTACCTGCTCAGCGTGGTCGGGGTGCTGACCGTACTGCCCGCCTGGCTATCGGCGCTCGGCGCGCTGTGAGCCGCAACGACAACGACGACCAGGAGGTGACCGACGTGAGCCGCAAGCGCAAGCGGAACCGGCCAGGAGCACAGCGACCAGCGATGACCAGTTCACCGTTTCGGATGACCGTCGAGGAGTGGGCACGAGACACCGGCCTGAGCGTCGAGCAGGTCCGTGAGGACATCGACGCACTGATCCTCAAGGGCTGGCTGATCCCACTGGCACCCGATACGTGGATCCTGACGGTCCCACAGGGAGACGCGGCATCGTGAGCAAGAACAACGGCACAGAGTTCCGCCCCCTGGACTTCATCCGGGGAGTCATGGAAGACGACGGGCTCGACACCCGCGAGAAGGCTGTCTTGGTGGCAGCGGCGATCGGAACGGATAACCCGACGTTCAAGGTCAAGCGCAGCTTGGCTCGGCTGGCCGAGCTGGCGAAGTGCGACCGGGGCAGCATGTCCGAGCTGATCGAGCGTCCGCAGGTCTCCCGGTACTTCGCCAAGGTTGACCGGCCGAACCGGCGGCGGGTGGATCTCTGGCTGCGACAAGAGCCGGCCGAACATGTAGATCCCGTCGACACTCAACATGTCGACTCCATCGACAAGCAAGGCGAACGGTTGCCGGTCGAGCCGACTCAACATGTCGACCCCATCGACATCACATGTCGACCCGATCGACATGACATGTCGACCCCATCGACACCATCTGCCCTTCATCTGCCCCCATCTGCTTCTACTCTGCCCGGCAACTTCACTCGACCGAGCCAGGTCGAGGAGCCCACCCGCTCAGTCTGGGATGACATCGAACCTCCCGAGCCGGCTGCGCCGGCCGAGCCGGTCACGGTCAAGACTCCCGAGCCGGTTGCCGATGTGTGGGACCTGGTCCTGAGCGAGAGTCAGTAGCCCGGGGCGCTGTGCGCTACGCGCGCCGTGCCGCTGTGCTCCCGGTCAACCAGGCAGCGGCGAGAGCATGAGCGGCCGGAGGCCGCATCACCTGGGCGACCTGCTCAACAGGTTGGGGCCCGTTCGGGCCCACCATCGGGAAGCTTCCTGCCGCTGCCCCTCTGCCCAGAGGTACCCGGGCACTCTGCTCCGCGCTCGCCACTGCACCGCGAGAGCAACCCTCCCCGATCACCCTGCCGGCGCTTCACGCTGCCGGCCATCACCATGAACGGAGACACCGACCAGTGACCACCCCTCCACCCAAACCCACCAAGAAGGAACGCCAGGCTGCCCATGACCTGGCCCACCAGCGATACGCCTTCGCCAGTGACGCCAAGCGCAACGCCGCTACCCGACTCGCTCAGGTGCAGGCCGATCCCAACGCCACCGCCGACGAGATCACCGAGGCAACCGAAGCCCTGAGCGAGGCAACGGCGCTCTACCGGTCTGCTCAGGCTGCTGTCCGGGATGGTCGCTGGTGACCACCTCCACCATGGCCAACCCCGCTGATCTCGCCGTGTCCGTCATTCATGCCGCCTACTCACACCTTGCTCGCGTCGAGCGGTTGCCGGCCGGCACGAGCCGGATCGCCCCCGAGGGAGTGAAAGACCTGCCGGCGATTCTGGTCCGGCCGACCCGAGACGTTCCGATCCTCGGTCGTACTGGCGACTGGGCATCCTGTCGCGTATCGGTTCTGGCCTTCCATCGGGATGGCTACCTGGAACTGTCCCCGGATGACTTGCGCGGCAAGGCGGGACAGGTCGATCCCGGGTACCTGCCGGCTGATCTCGACCACGTGTCTCTGAGACTCACCCGCGCGTCCGCCGATAGGGCTGTGCGGTTCATCCGTACCGACAGCGGCGTCTACCTCGCCGCCCATCGCTGGTCGGCCAGCGTGCGCCTGTCTCGCCGCTGACCCCTTACACCACCAACCCCTGCCCGTTCGTCGCTCAGCGGCGATCTCAGCGGGCTACAGCACCACCCATCCCGGGCCGGCCACCTGCCGGCCTTCAACTGTCTCTGGAGGAATTCCCGTGGCTACGAAGCCCAACAGCAAGCCCACCCGCACCGCTACCGACATCGCCGCCGAGATGCTGACCGAGGCTCGGGCCCTGGTCGACCAGCGACGCACCGAGCATGAGCAGGCCGAGGAGACGCACGCCGAGCTGATCACCCGGTTAACCCGTGGCGACGCCAGCGTGAGCGCGCTCGACCTGGTAACCGCCGAGGCTGAGATCACCCGTCTCGGCTACCTGGTCGAGGCTGCTCGGAAGGCAGTCACTCCGGCTGAGAAGGCGCTCGACTCCGCGCAAGCGGTCGACTCGCCGACGCTGGCCCGGTTCGTTGCTGAGCGGATCGAGGCTGACCCGTTCGCGTTCGGGGTGTACGGCTTCCCGGTGACGGTCAACGCCGATGACCGCAGCAACCCCGGCGTCTACGTCAACCAGGCCAACGCCACCACTACCGATCCCGCTACCGGCATCATGTCCGGTCGAGTCGGCATCACCGTAGTCACGCCGAACGGCACACCGGTTGACGGTGGGGCCATGCTGGCTGGTCTCGCTGCCATCGAGTCCAGCGGCGCCGCACTGGTGGGCGCCTCGGCAAGCCCAAGCCCTGCCGGGGTAACCCTTGATGTCCGTCTGTCCAACGTCAAGCCGGACATGCCGAACCTGCCGGCCGACGTCGACAGCAAGGCGTTGCGGAACTTCGCCTTGGACCTGATCGGCGACATCACCAAGCGGGGCGGCTGGTCCGACCAGCGCAACGCCGATCCGTACGGCGGTGGCATGTACGGCAACACTCGGGGCGACTTCGGAAACCAGGCCAAGCGGATCTTGTCGGGGCTTGAGTCTGTGACCGTCGCCAGCGACGGGCGGAACGGCGACCAGGAGCGGCGCACCGTGCGGATTGTCTTCGACCTGTCGTCTCGGCTGTACGGCATCCGCGACTTCAGCGAGTTCACTCGGGCCAGCATCGGCAACCTGCCCGGCGAGATCGCGGCCGGCATCGGTCGGATCAAGGAGGCGCGGGTAGTCAGCGAGGAGCCGAGCACCGAGAAGCCGACCCCGGGCCAGGAGTTCAGTAACTCGCTCAAGGCTGGCGTGCGGGTGGTCGTCGAGGTTGACGCTGTCGCCCGGATCGCCGGCTGACCGAGGGATGACGGGGGCGGAGGGAGAGCCAGGCTGCGCCTGGCCTCCCGCTGGACATCGGGCGTTGCCCGACTGTCCTGAGGTCCGCCCCGCTCCCCCATTCCTGTGTGGGCACGACATGAGCAACGAACACGCCACAGACCGGGGATGCCTGGTCGACGGCTGCGAGCAACCCCGGCACGGGCGCGGCTACTGCGGCCGGCACCGTCGGCGCATCCTGCGGAACGGGGACCTAGCCCTACGCATCGGCCGGGAGCGAGAGAACCCCGGACTGTGCGATCAGTGCGGAACCCCGATCCGGCCGAGCACCCAACGAGCACCCCGGTTCTGTTCTCACGCCTGCCGACAGCGCGACGTGCGACGCAGACAGCGAGAGCGGCTAGCCCGCTCAGCGGCCCACTGACGGCCGAACAGATCAACACCCACCCCCAAGTAGGGCACAGGATCTCAGCGCGTCTCAGAGCCTCTGAACGGGCTACCTGACCCTGTGCCCTTGCTGATCCATGACTCAGGAGACAGAGACAGTGACAACGACCATGACCACCACCGGGCGAGCCTGCCGGGAGTGCGGCGGTTCGATGGAAGGGAAGCGACCGCAGGCCACCTACTGCTCCCGCTCCTGCAAGGAACGGGCTTCCGCGAAGCGCCACGTGACGGAACGGAACGCCCGACAGAAGGGCACCCGCACGGCATGGAAGAAGACTCACCGTAAGACCGACGCGGGCAAGGATGAGCGCTGGGCTGAGCAGGCCAGGCGGCGTGCCCGTGCGGCTGGCGCTCCCGTGGTCGAGCTGGTGAAGCGCGAAGTCGTGTTCGCTAGGGACGGCTGGATCTGCCAACTCTGCGGTGAGCCGACGTTGCGGGAGACCGGGCACGATCCCCGGTCTGCCTCGGTCGATCACACGGTGCCGCTGGCCGAGGGCGGTTCCCAC
Organism: Plantactinospora veratri; assembly: GCF_036421995.1. Classification (NCBI taxonomy): domain Bacteria; kingdom Bacillati; phylum Actinomycetota; class Actinomycetes; order Micromonosporales; family Micromonosporaceae; genus Plantactinospora; species Plantactinospora veratri. The sequence continues at coordinate 42,243 of NZ_JAZGQL010000029.1, read as the reverse complement.
ACCTACGACAACACCGTTACCGCCCACCTGGCCTGCAACGTGTGGGAGAAGCGGACCAAGCCTCTCGACGAGTACTGGCTGATTCGCTGGGACTCAGTCAGCGGCGAAGCGATCCCGATCGGTCGGGCGGTCATCTGGACCCTGCTCGACCCTGCCGGCGACCAGGCCGAGACCTCGGAGGTGACCGCGTGAGGAACCGCAGCGAAGACAACATGCCCGGCGACTACAACCGTCCGGCCGACGAACGGCGAGCGGCATCGAACGCTGCCCCGGTAATCGTGCTACGCGGTGAGCGCCAGGTGGTGATCCCTGGGCCCGTTGACGACTGGCACCCCACCGCATCCGACATGTGGCTTGCCCTGATGGACAGTCCGCAGGCCAGCATCATGACCTCGGTTGACTGGGCGTACGCCCGGTTCTGCTTCGGTGAACTGTCCGCCTACCTCAACGGCGAGTACGCCTCGCGAGGCAGGACCAAGGGCAAGAGTGCCGTTGCGCTTGAAACCGTCGATCGGCTCTTGCGTGGCGTGATCATCCCTCCCGCTGACCGCCTACGCCTGCGGATCGCCATCGAACCACCGCCACCACCGGCACCCCGTGAGCTGACTCTCGATGAGCTGATGGGCGAGCTTGAAGCCGAGGAGAGGAAACTCGGCGATGGCTGAGTCTGACAGCTACCGCCCTGAGGACATCCTCAGGCAGCAAGGCGAATCCTGGCTCAGGGCCGCACGGCGGGGAGGCTCGGACGCCCTGTCTCGGGCTGACTGCCTGCGGATGGCGCGGGAGTTCTTCGATTGGGCGCGGCAGGTGGCCGAGCGAGACGGGTAGATCGGGTGGATTGGGGCCCGGGAAGGTGGATCCGGGGCCCCCGTTACCCCCGGTTTAAAAGTTCCCCGGGGCTGCCACGGATTTCCCGCGCTAAGACGTGGCGGTACGGAAGGCCAGGCCGAGAGGGTCACACCCCCACCTCCCACCCAACACCCCTCGCCGTGGCCCGATGTCCGTTTCGTAGTGGGCATGTCCGGGTTACATCCGCTCGACGGATGCATCTATCTCCGCAGTTCAGATACCCCGTACTTCAGACGGGGTATGCGTTCGCCCTGGTCAGCAGCTACGGCAGGGCCAGGGGGCATGAGTCACCGCTGAGACTGAGGCTCCGGGTCATCAGGATCGTCTCTCTTGCGAGAACGCTGTTCTGGGATTAACGGTCTCCGGAGTCTTATAAGGTTTCGCAGTGCCGCCATCTCCGCCGTTGTCTCACGATCAGATGCGGCAAGTATCCGTTGGGCCCAGTTCTCGATGCCCGACTCGTTGATGTGGTGCACTTGTCCCTGCATGCCACCAATCGCAGTGCTGGCATTGATAATCTGCACGTTCACGCCTCGTAGGGATCTCTCAGCATCATGCAACTGCTCGCTGATACTCCCCTCGTTGGTCGAGGTCTCTGTCAACGTTGCTCGCAGTTCCTCAGTCTCTTGCTGTGCCTTGGCAAGAGCCTCCTGCACGCGGGTTAGCTCGGCTTCCATCCTGGTCATCAGGGTCTCAGCCATCTGCACAGACTTATCAGCGATGTTGATCTTTCTCTCTCGCCCGTGCAGGAGGTACGTAACCCAGGCTTGCAGCACGGCACCAACACCCAGGGCGGCAAGGAGGGCGATGCCAGCGGTGATCTTCTCGGCGGTGGTCACTGTGCCTACCTGGGATTGACGGGGGTTCAGTCTTGGCAGGCTACCAACTTGCTCCAACGGGCAGAGTTACACCAACCCACGCTCAGCCCACGTCTTCTCGTCACCTCGCCAACGACTGTTGCCGAGCCTGGCAGGGTCCAGCTTCCGGGCACCCCGGTACGTCTTGCCGACGCGCAACTCAAGCAGGAGCGCGACCACCTCGCGCTGCTGGCCGATCGTCAGCCGTTCCCACCTCTGCTCGACACCGGGCCCGACCAAGTCCCGAACCAGCGGCGGCACCTCGACATGCTCGGCCCTCCGCTCGGCATCTTTGATCTCGTCGAGCAACCTCCGCTCGATCGCAGCCATACCACCGGGAGTGATCTCGTTGCGTGCGGCTGCGGCATACCACTCCTCAAGTCGCGCCTTCTTCTCGTCGGCTTCCTGCCGAGCCTGCTCAACCTCTCCCGTGTTTTGCGGCGGTGCGAGTAGGTCGAGCGCATCGGGGCGGGACAGGCGAGCCATGAGCACAGCCACCACGAATTCCTCAAGAACGGTTGTCTTGATCGACACGCAGAACCGTTCCGCGCACAGGTAGGCGTAGTGCGTTCGGTTCTTCTGCACTCGCATCCGTCCATCGCAGACGTCGCATACAGCGGCACCGGACAACAGGTGACGGACGGATGACTCCCGCTGTGTCCTACGCCGTGGGTCAGTCAGGATGGCCTTGCAGGTCGCGTATGTCTCGTCATCGATGATCGCTGGCCAGTCGGCATCACCTACGATCTTGCCGAGGTGTACCCGCTTCCCGATGTATCCGGGGTTCTGTACGGTCCGGCTGATCTGGCCGAGGGTCCACCCCTTCTCGCCACCCCTCGGCGTTGGGATGCCCCGGCGGTTGAAGTCCAGCGCGATCGAACGGCTGGCTTCCCCGCTAGCGACGCGTCGAGCAGCTTCCCGGATCACCTCGGCCTGGTCCTCGTTCACCACCTGGGCGATGAAGTTCCCCCGGTCGTCGTAGGTCCGCCGGTAGCCGTAGAGCAGCTTCCCGTGTGGCTTGCCGCTGGCAGCCTTCGCACGCACCGACCGTAGGATGCGCTCCCGCGTCTTCTCGCTCTCGTACGCCGAGTCAACGCCATCTTCTGCCAGGGTGCGCCAGTCGCGCGGGTTCTCAAGGTCGTACGTCCGCCGATGGGTCACCACATGGATGCGGACTCGACGGCGACGACAGAGGTTGAGCAAACCTGCCCAACCTTCGAGTTCTCGACCGCCACGAGATGACTCCCAGAGGATCAGCACGTCAACATGCTCGGTGGCTAGGTAGTCGAGTAGCTTCGCGTACTCTTCGCGCTGCTTCCGGGCGTAGCGGCTGGCTGAACGATCGTTGTCCACGAACACCCGGGCAACGGTCCATGCCTGGTCGGCTGCCTCTTGCTGGCACTCGTGCTCCTGCTCGCCGACCGACCGACGCAGCCTCTTGTCATCGTCGCTGACTCGGGCGTAGATGACGGCGATGACTGCGGCGCGTAGCCCTGGTTTCGTTCCTCCCATGGCGTGCTACAGTACCACTACCCCTAAGAAACGTTCGTACCGGAGACCGCTGTCAGGTGCGTCATCCCGGTGGTCAGGAAGTCCTCCTCGACCGCCGGTTCCAGCCGGCTGGTGTCGCCGACCACCAGTCCCGGCAGCAACCCGCCCGGCTCGGTGGGCAGCGGCGCACAGGCCCGTTGCAGCCCGGCCCGCAACGTGCCGGCCGCCCGCTGTGCCCAGGACGGGCTGCTGCGCAGCACGGGTGGGGTGCTGACCGTCAGCACGGCGGCGGTGAGGTCGCCACCGCGCGGCGGCGCCAGTCGCCCGGTGGTGGTCAGCCGCTGGCCGGGCAGTAGTTTCCGCCAGTCCGGATCGGTGGCCAGCACCAGGATCCGGACCGACACGCTGACCCTGCTCTCCCCCTCCTCCGGGGCCACCCAGACCAGCCGGGTCGACAACAGATAGGTCGCCGGCCGGCCGGCGACCCCGCCGATCGACCGTGGATCCTCCCGGACCACCAGCTCGGCGCCGACCCTGGCGCGTTCCTCGGCCAACTGGCCGATCGGCGGGGCGTCCCGTACCCCCAGCCGGGCGGCCGTCGCCGCGCTGCCGCAGACCACGCCGAGCAGTACGGTCACCACCACCCAGCCGTGCCGGCCCAGCATCGCCGGCACCCGGCGGGTCAGCCGACCGGACAGGATCAGTGCGGCGCCGCCGGCCAGCACAGCGGCCAGTACGGCCGGCTCGGTGCCGAACAGGAGCCCGGCCAGCGCCGACAGCCAGGCGCCGACCGCCAGCCCGGCCAACCGCAGATCCGGCGGCCGCCGACCGGGACCGGCCGGGTCTGCGGCGTCCTGACCCGCATCCGGCGGTCCCGGCGGATCGAGTCGGCCGGTCACACCGTCACCAGGTCCTTGAGGTCCTCGTAGCGGGCGTCGCCGATGCCGGTGACCTGGCGGAGGTCGGCCACCGAGCGGAATCCGCCGTGCTCCTCGCGGTGCGCCACGATGCGTTGGGCGAGCACCGGACCGACCCCGGGCAGTGCGTCGAGTTGCGCCACGGTGGCGGTGTTGAGGTTGACCTTCCCGCCGCCCGGTTGGGCACCGGTGGCTCCCGCAGGTGCCCCGGGCTGGCCGGCGCCGGCCGGGCCACCCCCGGGCGGCGGAGTCACCCCGACCAGGATCAGCTCGCCGTCGGTCACCTTGCGGGCGAGGTTCAGCAATGCCACGTCGACGCCGGGCAGCGCGCCGCCGGCGGATTCGAGGGCGTCGGCGACCCGGGCACCGGCGGGCAGGCGCACCAGACCGGGGCGGCGTACCTTGCCGGCCACCGCGACCACCACCTCGGCGGCACCGACCGCGGCCCCCGAGGTCGACGATCCGGGTCCGAACGTGCTTGCCGGGGCGGGCGGGGGCGTGACCGGCTCGCTCCGGGGCCGGGACAGCCAGGCCCAGCCGGCCGCACCGAGCACCACGACGACCGCCACCACCGCGAGGGCCTTGACCCCACGCCGTCCCGGATCGAAAGCCCTCGGACCCGCCGGGTCGAAGGCCCCCGGACCCGCCAGCCGACCCGGCTCCGTCGCTGCGTCGGGCCTCGTCGGTGCGTCCGCCTCTGTCGGTGCGTTCGCCGACGGAGCTGGTCCGGTGCCGGCGGGGTCGGAACCGGCGCTCGGCCGCTCCGCCGGGATGACGTTGCCGCCGAGCAGCCGGGAGAGCCGTTGTCGCACCAGTACTTCGTCGTCGTCGGACACCCGGCGAAGGTAGGCGACCGACGGAGCGCCCTACCGGCCGCAGACCGCCGGCTGTGGACAGCCGACGCCACTGTGGACAACGCCCTGATCAAGCGAAACTGTGCTAGCCGCTGCCCCCGGCCCGGGTCGCAGGCCGACCGCACGCCGGCCGGCGACCCGAGCGCCTCAGTGGGGGTTGCCGGCGTGGGTCAGGGTCTCCCAGGCGACGAAGAGGTAGTTCGTCCCGGCCGGGCGCTGCCGCTCGGTGAGCTGCTGGGTCCGGGTCATCGGGATGCCCCGCCGGTTGTTCAGGGCGTTGAAGGCCACCTCGGTGACCGGACCGAGCCCGAGGGTCAGGCTGCCGCCGCAGAGCGTCGACGGTACGGCGTCGCCCAGCTCGTACCTGGCGTGGAAGCCGAGCGCGTGCCGCAGCCGGTCCTGGATCTCCGGATAGATGTCCTGGCCCTGGTGCCGCAACGTCTCGGCGACGTGCGAGATGGCCGAGATGCCGTACCCGGTGTGCGTGAAGTCGCGGCAGGTCTCCTGGGAGAGTCCGTCGGAGAAGACCTCCTGGTCGTGCCAGTACGACACGATCTCGGCCCGGGTGTCGATGCTGCTGCCGACCGGGCCGCGCGGGTACGCCCCGTCGCTGGTCAGGTAGAGGAAGGCCGGCAACCGGTCGCGGAACTTGCCGACCGCCCGGTCGTAACCGGCCCGGTCCTCCAGGAATACCGCGATCCCGAGTGCCGCCTCCATCATGCTCAGTTCCCAGTTGCCGTTGCTGGTCGCGTTGCCGTTGATGATCTCGGGCAGGTAGACGTCGCGTAGCATCGTGCCGAACCGGCTGACGCCGGCCGACGACCAGCCGCCGTAGGTGTACCGGATGATCTCGGCGGCCCGGGGCCAGCTCGACCCGGCCCAGGCGGTCTGCAACGGTGCGTTGCTGTTGGTGTGGTCCCGGATCGTCGCCGACCAGGCGTCCATGATCTGGATCGCCTTCTCCGCGTACCGGCTGTCCTGGGTGATGTACCAGGCCAGCGCCAGGCTGTACGCGGCCAGCGCGTCCTGCCGCTCGTCGGTGCAGCCGTTGTTGGGGTTGGAGTACGAGCCGCACTCGACGACCGCCCGGGGCTTCGGGGTACGGCTCAGCGAGGCGAAGGCGCTGGCCATCATCTGGTCGTAGGCGCCCTTCCAGGGCTGCGCCCCGGCGTTGACCCGACCCCGGACGAAGTCGAGTTGCGGCCGGCTGACGAGTACGCCCGGGTGGGTGAAGGTGGGCGGCGCCGCGACCCGCACCTCGGCACCGAGCGGGGCGGCCGGCCCGGCCGGCGCGGCGGCACCGGGACCGGCGTACGGGACGATCACGGCGGTCGACAGCAGTAGCCCGGCGGCGATCATCCGGGATGTTCTGGCGCGGAGACGGGATCTGGACACGCTGCTCCTCCTGCTCGCGTAAGCGTCGGCAAGGTGGCGGACGACCACTTCTCTTAGGAAGGTTTACTGTCCAATAAGATCAGCCAGATCGATCCCAGTCAACGCCTACCGGGCCGGAAGCCGCGTTCCTCCAGGAAGGCCGCGAGACGGCGAGGTCAACTACAAGCGGTGCACCACGACACAGACCAGCCCCGGTCCGGCGTGCGTGGCGATCACCGCGCCGGCCTCCGTGACGTACGTGGCCCGGAGCCGGTCACCGAGGCGCCCGGCCAGCTTCTCCGCCAACTCGGCCGCACGCCCGGGTACCGCGAGATGGTGCAGCGCCACCTCGACCTCACCGGTCCCGGCCGCCTCCACGGCGAGGTCGACCAGCCGGGCCAGCCCCCGCCCGGCGGTGCGGACCCGATCCCGCAGCGCGATGCCGCCATCCGCCACGTGCAGGATCGGCTTCACCGACAGGGCGGTGCCGAGCAGCGCCTCGGCGGCGTTGATCCGGCCACCACGGCGGAGGAACTCCAGGGTGTCGACGTAGAAGAAGGTGCTGGTCCGGCCAATCGCGTCCAGCGCCGCCCGGCGTACCTCGGTCAGGCCCGCACCCCGGGCGGCGGCCGTGGCGGCGGCGACCGCCGGGAAACCGAGACCCATCCCGGTCGACCGGGCATCGACCACGCTGACCCGGGGACCCGCCTCGGCTGCGGCCAGCCGGGCCGCCTCCACCGTGCCGGAGAGTTCGGCGGAGAGGTGTACCGAGACGACGCCGTCGGCCCCCTCGGCCAGCAGCCGGCGGTACGTCTCGACGAACTCCTCCGGCGCCGGCCGGGACGTACTCATCGCGAACCGCCGGGCGCCCAGCGCCTGGGCCGCGTCCGCCGGCCCGACGTCGATGCCCTCCCGTCCCGGGGTCCCGTCGAGCACGACGATCAGCGGTACGACGGTGAGCCGGTGCCGGTCGGCCAACTCGGCCGGCAGGTAGGCGGTGGAGTCGGTGACGACCGCGACAGGCATTCCGGCACGTTAGCCGATCACCGGCGGCGGAACGACCGGCCGGCCACCGGATGGCGACCCAGCCGGGCGGCCGACCCGCCGGGAACGGCTCAGACGGGGGCCGGGGCCGGGCCCGGGGCGACCAGGCGGCCGACGTTGTGCCCGCGCAACTGCCAGCCGCGTACCTCGTCGTGCCGCAACTCGGTCCAGTGGCAGTTGTTCAGCGAGCCGACCGACCGCAGCACGGTCGAGTCCCAGCCGAGCAGATAGCCGCAGCCCTGCCGGGCGCCGCCGCCGTGCGTGGCGATCACGACCGTGCCGCCCGGTACGGCGTCGGCGGCCTCCTGCAACGCGGTGCCGACCCGCTTGCCGAGGTCGTCGAGGCTCTCCACCTCGGCGCCCGGATCCGGGTCACCGCTGCGCCAGCGGGCGTACTCGGCGGGGAACCGCTGCGCCACCTCGGTCATCAGCAGCCCCTGCCACTGCCCGTAGAACCGCTCCCGGAGCCGGAGGTCGGTGCGGATCGGCAGCCCGGTCAGCGCCGCCAGCGCGGCTGCGGTGTCGGCCGCCCGGCGCAGGTCGCTGGCGACGATCGCGTCCGGGCGCAGCGCGGCGAGCAGCGGCGCGGCCTCGGTGGCCTGCTCGCGGCCGAGGTCGTTGAGGGGTACGTCGAGTTGGCCCTGCACCCGGTTGGCGGCGTTCCAGTCCGTGTTGCCGTGCCGCCAGACGATCAGCCGGGTCATTCGGCGATGCCCGCCTCGGCCTCCACCAGGTCCCGGTCGACGAACGGGATCGTCGGGCAGTCCTTCCAGAGCCGGTCGAGCGCGTAGAACTCGCGTTCCTCGCTGTGCTGGACGTGCACCACCAGGTCGACGTAGTCGAGCAGCACCCAGCGGCCCGCCCGCTCGCCCTCGCGGCGGACCGGCTTGGCCTTCTCCGGAAGACCGACCAGTGCCTCCTCGATCGCGTCCACGATCGCGGTCACCTGCCGCTCGTTCGGCGCGGAGGCGAGCAGGAACGCATCGGTGATCACCAGCTGGTCCGCCACGTCGATGATGACGATGTCCTGCGCCTTCTTGTCGGCTGCGGCCTGCGCGGCAACCGTTGCCAGCTCACGGGCGCGGTCGGAAGCTGTCACCATTCTCCTTCGATCAACCGTCGGACCCTTCTAGCCTCTCACACGCGGGGACCGTACGGCGCGGCAGTTAACGAACGATGAGCATGAAAACGGGCGGAATCACCCCTGGTACAGCCTCCGTTTGGCGATGTACTGCACCACACCGTCGGGGACGAGATACCAGAGTGGCCCACCGGCGGCCACCCGGGCGCGGCAGTCGGTCGAGGAGATGGCCATCGCCGGCACCTCGACCAGGCTGACCGTGTCGGCCGGCAGGTGCGCGTCGGAGAGGACGAAACCGGGCCGGGTGACCCCGATGAAATGGGCCAGTTCGAACATCTGGTCGAGATCCTTCCAGGAGAGGATCTTCTCCAGCGCGTCGGCACCGGTGATGAAGAAGAGCTGCACCTTCGGGCCGTACTCCGAGTGCAGGTCGCGCAGCGTGTCGACGGTGTAGGTCGGGCCGCCCCGGTCGATGTCGGCCCGGCTCACCTGGAAGCGCGGGTTCGAGGCGGTCGCGATCACGGTCATCAGGTAGCGGTCCTCGGCCGAGCTGACCGGCTCGTCGGCCTTCTGCCACGGCTGGCCGGTGGGCACGAAGACCACCTCGTCCAGCTCGAACCGGTCGGCCACCTCGCTCGCGGCGACGAGGTGCCCGTGATGGATCGGGTCGAAGGTCCCCCCCATGATCCCTATCCGCCGGATGTCTGCCTCCACGGCTTGATCGTAGGCCGGACGCGCCGCCCGGTCCGGCGAGCATGAGCCAGATCGCATTTTCCGGCCCACCCGCTCGGCCAGGCCCGGCCCGGCTTCAGCGCCGCGCGGCGAGCGCCCGACGTAGGTCGTCGTCCTCGTCGATTACCACCCGACGCAGGCCGGACGGCAGGTCCTCCCGGTTCAGCAGCGCCGCCGCCAGTTCCCGGGTCCGCGCGGCGACGGCGTAGCACGGATAGGCCACCGCCGCGATCCGGTCGGCCACCCACGGGGTACGGCGCCGCGCCGCCCCCGGCATCTCGGCGAAGTACCGCTCCACATAGGAGTCGGTCAGTTCCGCCTGCTCCGGTTGCCAGAACCCGTGCGCCGTCGCCTCCAGCAGCCGGTTCGACAGGCTCGTCTCGCCGACGAGCAGCCGCCAGGCGTGCTCCTTGGCCGCCGGGTCCGGCAGCGCCGCCCGACACTGCGCGGCCCGCTCCGCCCCGCTGGCACTCGGGTCCTCGGCCTGCTCGGCGCCGATCTCCGGCTCCCCCACCGCACCGAGTACGGCCAGCCGACGCAGCACCGCCCAGCGCAGCTCGGCGTCGACCGCCAGCCCGTCGGGTACGTCCTTGCCGGCCAGCCAACCGGTCAGCCGGCCGGTGTCGACGGTCGAGGAGATCCAGCCGCGCGCCGCGGCGAGCTGGCCCGAGCCGCCGGGCGGCGCCACCGCGAGCAGCCGCGCACAGGCCCCGGCGAGCTGCTCCAGCGCGGCCGGCCGGACCTCCGGCGGGAGATAGCGGTCGAGCAGGTCGCGAGTCCGAGCCAGCACGTCCTGCACCACCACCACCTCGGTCTCGGCGGGCAGCGCGGCCACCACCAGCGCCACCAGCTCGGCCACCGGGCGTTCTCCGTCGGTCACCGCGTCCAGCGCCTCCGCCCAGAGCAGCGCCCGGGCCAGCGGATCGGCCAGCTCGGGCAGGGCCGACGGCACGGCGGCGACGGAGGCGGCGTCCAGACGTACCTTGGCGAAGGTCAGGTCGCCGTCGTTGGGCAGCAGCAGCCGGGCCGCCGGCTGACCGGTCAGCCCGGACAGCACCGTACGACCGCCGTCCACCGCCGGGTCGAGGTCCACCTCGACGCGGTCCCGCAGCCGCAGCGCGGTTCCCCCGCCGGCCGGATCGGGATCGTAGAGCCCGACACCGATCCGGTGCGGGCGCAGCACCGGATGTTCCGGCGGGGCGGTCTGCACCAGGGCGACCTCGGCGTAGTGCCCGTCCTCGCGCAGCCGCACCTCGGCACGCAGGGTGTTGAGCTGCGGCTGGCGCAGCCACACCGCCGCCCAGCCGGCCAGGTCGCGACCGCTGCCGGCGGCGAGCGCCGCCAGCAGGTCGGCGAGGGTGGCGTTGCCGAACCGGTGCGCCGCGAAATATCCTCGCAGCCCGGACAGGAAGGCGTCGTCGCCGAGCCAGGCAACGAGCTGGCGGAGCACCGAGGCACCCTTTGCGTACGAGATGCCGTCGAGATTGGCCAGCGCCTCGGCGGCGTCGACGACCTCGGTCGGCGCGACCGGATGGGTGGAGGGCCGCTGGTCGGCGGCGTACCCCCCGGCCTTGCGGCGCAGCGCGAAGGTGGTCCAGGCCCGGTCGAAGCGGGTCGCCTCGGCGGTCAGTCGGGTGCCGAAGTACTCGGCGAACGACTCGTTCAGCCACAGGTCGTCCCACCAGCGCAGGGTGACCAGATCGCCGAACCACATGTGCGACATCTCGTGCGCGATGACGTTCGCCCGTTGCTCCCGCTCGGCGTCGGTCACCGCCGACCGGGGCAGGAACTCGTCCCGGAAGGTCACCAGGCCCGGATTCTCCATCGCGCCCATGTTGAACTCCGGCACGAACGCCTGGTCGTACTTGTCGAACGGGTAGCGCACCCCGAAGAGCCGGTGCAGCCGGTCCAGGCACTGCCGGGTGACGGTGAGGATCTCCTCGGCGTCCCGGTCGAGATGCTCGACGAGCGAGCGCCGGCAGTAGAGGCCGAGCGGGATACCGTCGTGCTCGGCCCGGCGTACCGCGTACGGGCCGGCGACCAGTGACACGAAGTAGGTGGCCAGCGGCGGGGTCGGGGCGAATACCCACCGTCCGGTGACCGGCCCGGTGTCGAGCCGCCCGTTGCCGGCCACGATCCAGTCCTCCGGAGCGACGACGGTCAGGGCCACCGGCGCCTTCAGGTCGGGCTGGTCGAAGCAGGCGAAGATCCGCTGGGCGTTGTCCATCCCCGACATCGCGTAGAGGTAGGTCTCGCCGTCGGCCGGGTCGACGAAGCGGTGCAGCCCCTCCCCACTGTTCGAGTACGCCATCTCCGCCTCGACCACCAGCGTGTTGTCGGCGGCCAGCCCGGTCAGCGGGAACTGGTTGTCGTCCAGCGCGGCCGGGTCCAGCTCAACGCCGTTGAGTCGTACGCCGAGCAGCCGAGCCGGCCTGACCTCGACGAACGTCCCGGCTCCCGGCGCGGCCGCCCGGAACCGGACCGTGCTGGTCGACCGGAACCGCTCCGCCGGCCCGGTGAGATCCAGTTCGATGTCGTACGACTCCACGGTGAGCAGGGCGGCGCGTTCCGCCGCCGCTACCCGGGTCAGGCTCGGCATCCGCTTATCCTGCACGATGGGTCCGCGGACGGTTCGGTCCCGGCCAGATCACCTTATGGAGGAACCGACGATGGCGCAGCACCCCAAGGGCGATTTCGACCTGTCGCGCGCCGTGTGGCAGCGTGCCGAGGGCGACGACTCCGAGGGCGCGGTCGAGATCGCGTTCGTCGACGATCTGATCGGCATGCGCAACTCCGCCGAACCGGACGGTCCGGTGCTGGTCTTCACCCAGGCCGAGTGGGACGCCTTCGTGGCCGGCGCGCAGGACGGCGAGTTCGACCTCGACTGACAGGGCAGCGGGGCGGGCCGGTGCGCACCCGGGCAGCCCGTTGCGCGGTTGTCGTCAGCAGGCGTCGGTGCGCTCCCACCGGTCACCCTCCACCGGGGCGGCCGGGGACGGCAGGTCCGACCCGGACGGCACGGGCGCGGCGGCGGAGACCGTCGGGTCGGGCGAGGGTGGCGCCGGGGTTCCGGTGTCGGCCGAAGGGGTCGGGACGACGACCGTCACCCGCATGCTGCCTCGGGCGATCGTCACCCGGCTGTCGATCCGGTAACTCCCGTCGCCGAGTTCGATCGGTCGATGCCCCCTGACGTTCAGCCAGGTCGCACCGTCCTGGATGTACGCGATCGCCACGACCTCGTGTTCCGGATCCAGGTTCTCGCTGGTGAACAGCATGCAGGAACCGATGTCGTGGACCTTCCAGGCGGCGTACGACCGGATCGTGGTGAACCCCTTGGAGATGGTCCAGGAGAGTTCGCCGTCCTGGCTGGTCAGCACGGTGACGCTGGTGAGGGTCGCCCGGGAACGGTTCTGGATCTGTAGCGCCCCGGCATCCATCGGGTTCTCCGGATGGTCCGCGGGGATAGCCCAGAACGTCACGTCGTCCGCGTTCTTCGCCCGCTCCTGCTGCTCGGCCAGCGCGTTGGCGTCCTTGGCGTAGTCCAGCGAGAAGGCGGCGACCACCAGGCCGGCCACGGCGACCAGCAGGGTCAACAGGTTGTTGTGCCGGTCCCAGAACCGTCCGGCGCCCGCACCCTCCGGCGCTGCCGACCCCGTCGCCGTCGGTGGCGGCTCCGGTGTCGGCTCCGGTGCCGGGGGCGGCTCCGGGACCGGCTGGGCGGGCGACGCCGGGCTACCTGGATCCGCCATGCGGTCCTCCTGATCGATGGGCGGCTGACACAGTAGCGCCGGCCGGCAACGCGAAGACGTGAGCGTCGGCACGCGACGCGGACGCATGAACGCCGGCCGGCGACGCCGACCGTGTGCGCGGTCCGGCCGGTCGGGCGGAACCGCCTCGCCCGACCGGCCGGGCACTCTCCGATGATCCGCCGAGGCGGTGCGTCAGGATCCGGGCGGCATCATCCCCATACAGCAGGCGACGTACGGTAGGCCCGTAGTCACGAGATGCTGACTACGGGCGGTACTGGGCTGCCCCGCCCCGCCCCTCCCCCTAGCGTGACAGATCCTTTGTGCGCCCGGTCCCGGACCGGCGCGAAGGTCGCACCGTGCACTACTTGGAGCTGCGCCAAGTTGGGGGAACGAATGCCATCTTCCGCACGACCGTCACCGGTCGCCCGTCTACTGCGGACAGGAGTCGCGGTCGCGTTGGTCGCCGCGCTGGCCGCACCGATCTCCGGTACGGCACCCGCCGCCGCCGTGGTGCTGCCGACCGGCTTCCAGGAACAGGTCGTCTTCACCGGCCTCAACCAGCCGACCAACATCGAGTTCGCCTCGGACGGGCGGGTCTTCGTCGCCGAGAAGGGCGGCCGGATCAAGGTGTACGACGACCTCGCCGACACCACCGCCACCGTCTTCGCCGACCTGTCGGCGAACGTGCACAACCAACACGACCGTGGACTGCTCGGGCTGGCCCTGCACCCGAATTTCCCGACCCAGCCGTACGTCTACGTGCTCTACGCCTACGACGCCCCACCGGGGCAGACCGCGCCGTACTGGAACGACAACTGCGCCTCGGTCGGCGGTACCAACGGCGGGCGGTGCATCGTCACCGGCCGGCTCTCCCGACTGACCGCCGCCGGCAACACGATGACCGGCACCGAGCAGGTCTTCATCGACGACTGGTGCCAGCAGTACGCCAGCCACGCCACCGGTGACCTGCGGTTCGGTGCCGACGGGATGCTCTACGCCACCGCCGGGGACGGGGCCAGCTACGACCTGGTCGACTACGGCCAGCTCGGCACCCCACCGAATCCCTGTGCCGACCCGCCCGGCGGCACGATGTCCCCGCCGACCGCCGAGGGCGGCGCGCTGCGCTCCCAGGACTCCCGGACCACCGCCGACCCGACCAGCCTGGACGGTACGGTGCTGCGGCTCGACCCGCTGACCGGCGCCGCCGCCCCCGGTAACCCGTCGGCGGCCAGCCCCGACCCGAACACCCGGCGGATCGTCGCCCAGGGGCTGCGCAACCCGTTCCGGTTCACCATCCGCCCCGGCACCAACGAGGTGTGGGCCGGTGACGTGGGCTGGACCCGGTGGGAGGAGGTCAACCGGGTGGTCGACCCGACCGCCTCGGTCACCAACTTCGGCTGGCCGTGCTTCGAGGGCGCCGGCCGGCAGAGCGGCTACGACAGCGCCAACCTCGACATGTGCGAGAGCCTCTACAGCGGTGCCGGGCAGACGGCGCCGTTCTACACGTACGACCACGCCGCCCGGGTGGTGGCCGGGGAGGCGTGCCCGACCGGCAGCTCGTCGGTCTCGGGTGCCGCCTTCTACCCGGCGGCCGGCGGCAGCTATCCCGCCGAGTACGCGGGCGCGCTCTTCTTCTCCGACTACTCCCGGGACTGCATCTGGGCGATGCTGCCCGCCGCACCCGGTGGGCTGCCGGTGGCGAGCAACCGGCGTACCTTCGGCAGCGCCGCCGCCAATCCGGTCGACCTGGCCATGGGGCCGGGCGGCGACCTCTACTACGTCGACCACGCCGGTTCGGTACGCCGGGTCCGCTACTTCCCCGGCAACCAGCCGCCGGTCGCGTCGATCGCCGCCTCCCCCACCTCCGGGACGGCTCCGCTGACGGTGAACTTCGACGGCACCGGCTCCTCCGACGCGGACCCGGCCGACGCCGGCCGGCTGCGCTACGAGTGGGATTTCACCAACGACGGCACCGTCGACGCCACCACGGCGACGGCGACGTACACCTATCCGGCCGGCGGCCCGTACACCGCCCGGCTCACCGTCTACGACACGCTGAACGCCTCCGGCACCCAGACGGTGCCGATCCAGACCGGCAACAGCATGCCGACCGCGGTGATCGACAGCCCGGGCGACGACTTCACCTGGGCGGTCAACGACACGATCAGCTTCACCGGGCACGCGACCGACCCCGACCAGGGCACCCTGCCGGCCAGCGCGCTGCACTGGCGGATGCTGCTGCACCACTGCTACACCCTGGACAACTGCCACACCCACACGTTGCAGGACTTCACCGGCACCAGCGGCAGCATGTTCGGGCCGGACCACGAGTATCCGTCCTACCTGGAGCTGGTGCTCACCGCCACGGACAGCGGCGGGCTGTCGCACAGCACCAGCGTGCGACTCGACCCGAAGACCGTCGACCTGACCTTCAACTCCAGCCCGCAGGGCCTGCAACTGGTCTTCGGCGCGACGGCCCAGGCGGCACCCTTCACCCGTACCGTCATCCAGGGGTCCAGCAACACCGTCAGCGCGGTCACCCCGCAGACCCTCGGCGGCGTGCCGTACGTCTTCGGCTCCTGGTCCGACGGCGGGGCGCAGACCCACGTGCTCACCGCCCCGACCACCCCGGCCAGCTACACCGCGACCTACAACCCGCAGTCGGGCAGCACCCGGCTGCCGCAGTCGGCCTGGACCGTGGCCGGGGCGGACAGCCAGGAGACGTTACTGGTCAACGGCCGGGCCAACAACGTCCGGGACGGCAACAGCTCGTCGATCTGGCACACCCAGCGGCTGCTCTCCAACCCGGCGCACCCGCACTGGATCGACCTCGACCTGGGCAGCGCCCGGACGGTCAACCGGCTGTACTACCTGCCCCGGCAGGGCTCGAACACCGGCGGCCGGATCACCGGCTACGAGGTGTACGTCTCGAACAGCCGGAGCAGTTGGGGCACCCCGGTCGCCACCGGCACCTTCCCGAACAGCGCGGCGGAACAGACGGTGACGATCCCGCCGACCAGCGGCCGGTACCTCCGGCTCCGCGCCCTCGGTGAGGTCAGCGGCAACCGGTGGACCTCGGTGGCCGAACTCAACGTCGGTGTGGTGCCGACCGGCTGACCCGCCGTACCGGCTCCCGGCGACCGCCGGTGGCGGCTGACGACCGCCGCCGACCGATCGCCGGGAGCCGTCCGGCACCGGTCCGCCGACCGGGGTGAGGTGGACCGCCCGCCCGCTCGGGAGCCCCCCGCGCGCGCCCAGCCCCGGCGCGGTGGACCGCCCACCCGGCACACCGGCCCTGCTATCGTGGAGGTGTGCGGATGACCTCGAACGGTTGGTGGCTGCCCTGACGGGCGGCCCACGCATCCGCGTACCCGAACAACAGCCAACGGCCGCCCTCCGGGCGGCCGTTTCGCATGTGCTCACCCGGGGGCGGCTGCCAAACCGGTAAGGAGCACCCGTCATGGCCCCGAGCACCGCACTTCCGGCAACCGCCGCAGTCGCCCCGAACGCACCGGCGCTACGCCGGATCACCGGCCTCAAACCAACCGGCCACCTGCACCTGGGCAACCTGGTCGGTGCGATCCGGCCGATCGTCTCCGGCCAGTACCGGGCCGAGACGATCGTCTTCCTCGCCGACCTGCACGCGCTCACCGTGACCCATGAACCGGCGCAGATCCGGGCGCTCACCCTGGAGCAGGCCACCGTACTGCTCGCCGCCGGCCTCGACCCGGACCGGGCGCTGCTCTACGTGCAGTCGCAGGTACCGCAGCACACCGAACTGCACTACCTGCTGGAGTGTGCCACCGGCTACGGCGAGGCACACCGGATGATCCAGTTCCGGGAGAAGTCGGCGCGGCACCGGCAGGTCCGGCTGAGCCTGCTCAGCTATCCCGTGCTGATGGCCGCCGACATCCTGCTGTACGACGTGCAGGAGGTGCCGGTCGGCGACGACCAGCGCCAGCACGTCGAACTCACCCGCGCCGTGGCGACCCGGTTCAACACCCGGTACGGCCACACCTTCACCATCCCCCGGGCGGTTCATCCGACGGTGTCGGCCCGGGTGATGGACCTGACCGATCCGACCGCCAAGATGGGCAAGACCAGCAGCAGCGAGGCTGGCACGATCTTCCTGCTCGATCCGCCCGAGGTGATCCGCCGCAAGGTGCTGCGTGCCGTCACCGACCCGGGCCGGACCGTCGAGTACGACCCGCGACGCCGGCCCGGCGTGGCGAACCTGCTGGAGATCCTCGCGACCTGCGTGGGCGGCTCACCCACCGCCCTGGCCGACGAGTACGGCTCGTACGCCCAGTTGAAGAACGCGGTCGTCGAGGCGGTCGAGGCGATGCTCCGGCCGATCCGGCTCCGCCACACGGAACTCGCCCGCGACCCGGGCTACGTCCGGCGGGTACTCGCCGACGGCGCCGACCGCGCCCGTGACAACGCCACCGACACCGTCCACCGGGCGAAGCGCGCGCTGGGGCTGCTGCCCTGAGGGCTACTTCAGGGAGACTGTGGCCCCGGCCCGTCCGGGCTGCCACTCTTTCCCCGAAGTAGCGGGCTGCCGCACGTGCTCTGGCAGGCGCTTCTCGAAGCAGACGCTGTAGGGGTTGGTGACGTATTCGCCGTAGGTGGGGATCTCCACGTAACCGGAGGAGAGGTAGAGCTGGATGGCGCCGGGGAGGTAGCTGCCGGTCTCCAGCCGCAGTACGGTCTGCCCGGCCCGCAGGGCGAGTTCCTCCAGGGCGCCGAGCATCTGCCGGGCCAGGCCCTGACCCCGGTGGGCCGGCCGCACGTACATCCGCTTGACCTCGGCGGTCTCCCGGTCCAGCGTCTGGATCGCCCCGCAGGCCACCGCCCGGCCGGCGATCACGCCCACCAGGTAGCGGGCGTCGTCGTGCGGCATGAACACCTGCCCGTCCAGACCGCCGTCGGCTTCCCGAAGCTCACGCTGCTGCGCCACCACCAGGGCGGCCAGCTCGGGATCCGACGACGCACGCGACTCGATCAGCACACCGTCGACGCTAGCCACCAGGCGTTTCGGCGAGGTTTCGGCCAAGTGGACCCGATACGCCGACGCAGCGAACTAATCCACGCCCACCGCAGCGAACTGGTCCGCGTCGGCGCAGCGAACTAGTCCGCGTCCGGCGCCGTGTCGTCGCCGGGCCGGTCGACGGTATCGTCCGGGGTCGGGTCCGGGGTCGCCGCCTCCGGCGCTCGCTGCCGGCGGGCCTTGCGGGCGGCGAGCCGCTCGGCGGCGGTCGGCCGGGTCACCTTCTCGGCCAGCCGGCTGTCGGTGCCCCGCGCACTCGGCACGTACTCGGCACCGGCGTAGAGCGTCGGCTGCCAGTCGAACTCCCGCTCCCCGATCCGGACCAGGCTGCCCGGTTCCGCACCTGCCTTGGCGAGTTGCTCCTCGACGCCGAGCCGGGCCAGCCGATCGGCCAGGTAGCCGACCGCCTCCTCGTTGTCGAAGTTCGTCTGCTTGACCCAGCGCTCCGGCCGCTGCCCGCGTACCACGTACGCGCCGTCCGACGCCGTCTCGATCGTGAAGCCGGCGTCGTCGACCGCGACCGGCCGGATCACGATCCGGGTCGGCTCCAGGTCGGGCGCCACCGCCCGGGACTGCTCGACCAGCTCCGCCAGCGCGAAGGTCAGCTCGCGCAGCCCCTCCCGGGTCACCGCCGAGACCTCGAAGACCCGCAGGCCACGGGCCTCGATGTCGGGCCGGACGATCTCGGCGAGATCCCGCCCGTCCGGTACGTCGATCTTGTTGAGTACGACCAGCCGGGGCCGGTCGGCCAACCCGCCGTACTCGGACAGCTCGGCCTCGATGGCGTCGATGTCGGCCAGCGGGTCGCGCCCCGGATCCATGGTGGCCGCGTCCACCACGTGCACCAGGACCGCGCACCGCTCGATGTGCCGGAGGAACTCCAGGCCGAGCCCCTTGCCGGTGGCCGCTCCGGGAATCAGCCCCGGCACGTCGGCGACGGTGAAGGTGTGCTCGTCCACCCGGACCACGCCGAGGTTCGGCACCAGCGTGGTGAACGGGTAGTCGGCGATCTTCGGCTTGGCCGCCGAGAGCACCGAGATCAGCGAGGACTTGCCGGCCGACGGGAAGCCCACCAGGCCGACGTCGGCCACGCTCTTGAGTTCGAGTACGACGTCGAGCCGGTCCCCGGGCTCGCCCAGCTCGGCGAAACCGGGCGCCTTGCGCCGGGCGTTGGCCAGCGACGCGTTGCCCCGACCGCCCCGACCGCCCCGGGCCACCTCGAAGGTGGTGCCGGTGCCGACCAGGTCGGCCAGTACGGTGCCGTCCATGGCGTGCACGACCGTGCCGTCCGGCACCTTGAGCACCAGGTCGTGCCCGTTCGCACCGTCCCGGTTGGAGCCGGCGCCGCCCTTGCCGTTCTCGGCCTTGACGTGGGGCCGGAAGTGGAAGTCGAGCAGGGTGTGCACCTGGGGGTCGACCACCAGGGTCACGCTGCCGCCATGTCCGCCGTTGCCGCCGTCCGGCCCGCCGAACGGCTTGAACTTCTCCCGGTGGATCGAGACGCAACCGTGCCCGCCGTCACCGGCCTGCAGGTGCAGTACGACCCGGTCAACGAACGTCGTCACGCTGCAATCCTTTCATCGGCGCCCACCGGGGGCGCGGTATACGGCACAGGTCGGCCACCCGGCCGAACGGCCGGGCATGGTCGGCCGGTGCCCGAGAAACGGCGGAGCGGGCCCGGACACCAGGTCCGCGGCCCGCTCCGCCGGAAAAACTGACGTTACCGCTCGGACGGCACGATGCTGACGACCTTGCGGCCGCGCTTGGTGCCGAACTGGACCGCACCGGCGGCCAGCGCGAAGAGCGTGTCGTCGCCGCCGCGACCGACCAGGTCACCGGGGTGGAACTTGGTGCCCCGCTGCCGAATCAGGATCTCGCCGGCGCTGACGACCTGCCCACCGAACCGCTTGACGCCGAGTCGCTGCGCCGCGGAGTCGCGACCGTTCCGCGAGCTGGACGCACCCTTTTTGTGAGCCATCTGAGGACGACCTGTCTTTCCGCTGGGGCTTACTTGCCGTTGGAGATGCCGGTCACCTTGACCTGGGTCAGCGGCTGGCGGTGACCCTGGCGCTTGTGGTAGCCGGTCTTGTTCTTGAACTTGTGGATCCGGATCTTCGGACCCTTGGTGTGTGCGGCGATCTCGCCGGACACCGCGACCTTGGCCAGCTGCGCGGCGTCGGTCACCAGGTTGTCCCCGTCGACGAGGAGGACGGCGGCGAGCTTGATCGCGTCGCCGGGCTGGCCGACCAGCTTCTCGACCTCGATCACGTCGCCCTCGGCGACCTTGTACTGCTTGCCGCCGGTCTTGACGATCGCGTACATCGGACGCGGACTCCCTGTCGTTGAGGCTGCGGGTGGTTGTTCGCGACGGCCCGCTCGACCGCACTGGGGTGCGGGGCGGGGCACGCGAGAACGTGGCGCGTAATCAGCGCCGCAGGTTAGCGTACGCCATGACGGGCCGCTCACCCAAACCGGGCCCGTCCCCCGGACCGCTCGGCGCGCCCGGTGACCAGGGTCGCCGCTCTCCTCGGCGCTGCCGGGCCGGTCGGGATCAGCTCGGGCAGAGCGCGTCCAGCCGCTGCTGCAACTGCTGGAGCTTGTTCTCGTCGACCGACTCGACGCTGGCCTTCATCGCGCCGACCTCGGTGGCGATCTCGGCCAGTACCGCCTTGAGCCGCTCGTCGGTGGCCCGGGCGGACTGCTCCCGCATCGCGGCACCCCAGGTCTGCAACGCCGCCTCCGCCTTGCGCTGGGCCGCCTGCGCCCCGGCGGTGTCGCCGCTCCCCGCCGCCTGGAGCGACTTGCCCAGCTCGGAGACGAAGGTCTGCACGGAGGAGGTGGCGGCCTTGGTGGCCGCCGCGCAGACCTCCTTGCCGTTGCCGCCGGCCGGGCTGGTCTCCACCGGCGGTGCCCCGGCCGGACCGCCCGGGCTGGCACCCGGCGCCGCGGTCGCCGACGACGACGGCACGCCGGCCGACGGGGCGCCGGAGGGGCCGGGCCCGGCGACACCGTCCCGCTCGCCCGAGCAGCCGGCCGCCGCGAACAGCGCGGTGGCGATAGCGGCGGTCACCAGCAGGCGTCGCATGGTCTTCTCCTGTCGGGGGTGCGGCTGGTCCCGAGCGGGGCGGTGCCGACGGTGGTCGGGCGCCCGGCCGAGGA
Source organism: Plantactinospora veratri (assembly GCF_036421995.1). NCBI lineage: Bacteria > Bacillati > Actinomycetota > Actinomycetes > Micromonosporales > Micromonosporaceae > Plantactinospora > Plantactinospora veratri. The sequence goes on along the minus strand of NZ_JAZGQL010000029.1, from coordinate 21,086 downwards.
TTCGCGAGGGAGTGCCCAGCCTAGCCACCAGCGGGGGGGGGGGGGGGGCGCGGGGGCGCCCCCCCCCCCCCGGGCCGGGGGGGGGGGGGGGGGGGGGGGCCCCCCGCCCCCCGCGGGCGGGGGGGGGTCCAAGGGGCCCCCCCCCCCGGCGCCGGGTCAGGGGCGGGTGCGGCGGCGGGTACCACCACGCCGGGCCCGGCGACGACCGCCGCCGACCTCCGCACCCTCGGCCTCACCGTCCAGGTCACCGGTGTCCTCGATCCCGTCCGGGTCACCGGCACCGGCCAGGCGCATCGACTCGGCCGGTGTGGCCTCGACGACGTCGCCGGCCTCGGGACTCTCCGCCTCGTAGCGGGACAGGTCGTACCCCATGGTGTCCTCGTACTCCGAGACCTCGACGACGACCCGCTCCGGCGCGGCCGCCTTGCGGCCCCGGCGCCGACCGCTGCCGGCCGGTGCCTCCGAGGTCGTCGCCGCGGCGGCCGGTGCCGAGGTACCGGTGGCCGAGGCGACCGCTTTCACCTTGTCCCCCGCGCCCGGGCGGGACTTCTCCGGCACCGGCTCGGTGTGGATGATCACGCCGCGGCCCTTGCAGCAGTCGCAGGTCTCGCTGAACGCCTCCAGCAGCCCGGCACCGATCCGCTTCCGGGTCATCTGGACCAGGCCGAGCGAGGTGATCTCGGTCACCTGGTGCTTGGTCCGGTCCCGGCCCAGGCACTCGGTGAGCCGGCGCAGCACCAGGTCCCGGTTCGACTCCAGCACCATGTCGATGAAGTCGATCACGACGATGCCGCCCAGGTCACGGAGGCGGAGCTGCCGGACGATCTCCTCGGCCGCCTCCAGATTGTTCCGGGTGACCGTCTCCTCCAGGTTGCCGCCGGCACCGGTGTACTTGCCGGTGTTGACGTCGATCACCGTCATCGCCTCGGTACGGTCGATCACCAGGTGGCCGCCGGAGGGCAGGAAGACCTTCCGGTCCAGCCCCTTGAGGATCTGCTCGTCGATCCGCCGCTCGGCGAAGACGTCCGCCGTACCGGTGTGCCGGCGCAGCCGGGGCACCAGGTCGGGCGAGACGTGCGAGAGGTACGACTCGACCATGTCGTACGACTCGTCGCCCTGCACGACCAGCTCGCGGAAGTCCTCGTTGAACAGGTCCCGGACCACCCGGATCACCAGGTCGGGCTCCTCGTAGAGCAGCACCGGGGCGCCACCCTCGGCCGCCTTCGCCTGGATGTCCTCCCACTGCGCCTGGAGCCGCTTCACGTCCCGGGCCAGCTCGTCCTCGCTGGCGCCCTCGGCGGCGGTCCGGACGATCACGCCGGCACCGTCCGGGACCAGCTTCTTCAGGATGTCCCGCAGCCGCTTGCGCTCGGTGTCGGGCAGCTTGCGGCTGATCCCCGAGGCGTTGCCGTGCGGCACGTAGACGAGGTGCCGTCCGGAGAGCGCGATGTGGCTGGTCAGCCGGGCGCCCTTGTGCCCGATCGGGTCCTTGGTGACCTGCACCAGCACCGAGTCGCCGGAGCGCAGCGCCTGCTCGATCGAGCGGGCCCGCCCCTCCAGGCCGGTGGTGTCCCAGTTGACCTCGCCGGCGTAGAGCACCGCGTTGCGGCCGCGCCCGACGTCGACGAAGGCCGCCTCCATGCTGGGCAGCACGTTCTGCACCTTGCCGAGGTAGACGTTGCCGGCCATCGTGCCGGCGGAGGCGCGGGTGACGTAGTGCTCGACCAGCACCCCGTCCTCCAGTACGGCGATCTGGGTCCGGTCGCCGCGCTGGCGTACCGCCATCACCCGGTCGACCGCCTCCCGGCGGGCCAGGAACTCCGACTCGCTCAGGATCGGCGGCCGGGTACGCCGCTGCTCGCGACCGTCCCGGCGGCGCTGGCGCTTGGCCTCCAGCCGGGTCGAGCCGGAGACGCCCTGCACCTCGTCCACGGTCCTGCGGGGCTCGCGGATCTTGATAACCGTGTGTACGCCGTCGTCCGCCGCACCGTCGGTCTCCCCGGCGCCCTTGCGGCGGCGCCGGCGGCGACGCCGGGTCACCCCGTCGCCGGCCTCGCCGTCCTCGTCCTCGTCGTCGGCGCCCTCCTCGGCCTGGGCCGCCGGCTCGTCGCCCTCCTCGGAGTCCTCGACGTCGTCGGCACCGCCCTTGCCCCGGCCCCGACCCCGGCGGCCGCGTCGCCGCCGACGCCGGGCCGCCGCGCTCTCCTCGTCCTCGTCGGCCTCGACGTCGGAGTCGGTGACGTCCACCGCCTCCTCGTCGGCCACCGCCTCGGCCTCGGCCTCCACCTCGGCCTCCGGCACGGTCGGCTCGGCAGCACGCCGGCCACGGCGACGCCGCCGGGTGCCCTCGACGGGCTCGACCGGCTCACCCTCGGCCTCGACCTCGACCTCGGTCGGCCGGGTCGCGGCGGTCGGCTCGACCGCCGCACCGACCCGGACCGGCGGGGTCTCCGGCTCCGGAGCCATGAACAGCACGGTGGGGGCGGAGAGCGCCGCGCGGCGCCGACGCCCACGGGGCGTCTCCTCGGCCACCTCGGCCTCGACCTCGGTCGGACCGCCGGCCGCCGGCAGGCCGGCCCCGCCGGTCGGTTCGGCGGCAGCCGGGGCGCCGACGTCGGACCCGGTCACCGGGACCTCGCCGGCCGTCGCCGGTGCGCTCTCGACGGCCTGCGCCGGGGCGGCGGCCGCCTCGGTCGGTTCGGCCGGCGGCGCCGCCTTCTTCCGGCGGGTACGCGTCACCTTCACCGGCGGTACGGCTTCGGTCGCGGTCGCGTCGTCGGCACCGGCGGCGGAGGTACCCGGGTCAGCGGCCGCGGCCGACTCCCCGGCCGGAAGACCGGTGTCGTCCTTCTTCTCCGCCGTGGTGGCCTTGCGGCGCCGACGGGTCGCTTTCGGGGCGGGTTCGATGTCAGCGGCCACCGGGGCCAGCACCTCGGCGTCGGGCGCCTCTCCGCTGGTGCTCCGGGCCGTACTGGGCGCCTCGGCCGGTACGCCGGTCGGCGCCGGCTCACTGGACGGGCTGGACGTGCGGCGCCGGGTGGTACGCCGACGGGCGGGCGCCTCGGCACCGCCGCTCTCCGGGCCGCCGCTCTCCGGGCCGGCGCTCCCGGCGCCTGTGTTCCCGGTGTCTCCCGTGCTACCGGTGTCGCCGGTGCCACCGGTGTTGCCGCTTGCGGTGGAGGCGTCGACGGCCGGCTCTGCGCCGGTCCGGTCTCCGCCCTCTGGCTCGTTCTCGAGCATGGACGTTCTCCAGTTCTGGCTTCCCCGGGCGCGGGTGAGCGCTGCCACGCAGGGTTGCCGCAAAGTATTTCCGGTGACGCGTCAAGGTGACCGGGTCGCCGAAGTCTGCCTACCTGACCGCCGGCCGGGCTTCCGGCTGGCGTTCGCCGATGGCGGTCCCGTCGCGATCCGCCTCCAACGGATCGACGATCTCCCCCTGCGCGGTCAGCGTGCCCTGTGCCAGCCGGGTCGCCCTCGGCGGCACCGGCGGCTCCAGGTCGGCCACCACGCGGAGGCCGGAAAGGACGTCATCGGGCCGTACGGACGGGGTGACCTGCCGTACGACCACTTCGAGTATCGCACACGGTACGCCCGCGACCCCGGAAGGTGCCTCGGTCCTCTCGATCACATCGATGGCCGTCACAGCGGCGCGGGTGTCGAAGACGCGTCGTCCCTGCTTGGTCATCCGCTCGACCAGCACCTCGGAGGCGGCCAGAAATGTCGACACGGCGGCACGAAGGACATCCGGCGCGACACCGGGCAGTTCGATGCGCCAGCGGGAGGCGTCGATCCGGTCGGCGAGGCTGCCGGCACCGGCCACCACCGCGTCCAGTACGTCGAGTCCGGGCGAGAGCACCGCGTCCAGGGCGGCCCGCAGCTCGGCCGGATCCACCGACCGCTGGAGCCCGATCTCCAGGTACTCCGCCTCGCTGGCCACCCCGGTCGGGGCCGCGCTGGCGTAGGAGATCTTCGGATGCGGGGTGAAGCCCTGCGAGAACGCCACCGGTACGCCGGCCCGGCGCAACGCGCGCTCGAAGGCCCGGGCGAAGTCCCGGTGCGAGGTGAACCGCAGCGGACCGCGTTTGGCGTACCTGATTCGGATCCGCTGTACGACCGGCGCCTGGCCGCCCTCCGGCTGTGGTTTTCTGCTGATCGTGCCGCTCCTCGGATACGGGTGGTCGGGGTGCGCCCGTGCCCCGCGGAGCCGACTGCTCCGCAGGGAACGGTCCAGGTCAGTGTCCGGCGCCGGCCGGCAGCCGCAGGCCGGTGTTGACCGGCGTCAGCGGCAGCAGTTTCTTGCCGGTCGGGCCGATCTGGATCTCGGTGTCCATGGACGGGCAGACGCCGCAGTCGAAGCACGGGGTCCACCGGCAGTCGTCCTGCTCGTACTCGGTGAGGGCGTCCTGCCAGTCCTGCCAGAGCCAGTCCTTGTCCAGGCCGGAGTCAAGGTGGTCCCAGGGCAGCACCTCGGTCTGCTCCCGCTCCCGGACGGTGTACCAGTCGAGGTCCACCCCGAAGGTCGGCAGCACCTCGGCGGCGGCGTCGACCCAGCGCCGGTAGGAGAAGTGCTCGCTCCAGCCGTCGAACCGGCCGCCGTTCTCCCAGACCCGCCTGATCACCGCACCGACCCGGCGGTCACCCCGGCTGAGCAGCCCCTCGATCAGCGACGGCTCGCCGTCGTGATAGCGGTAACCGATCGCCCGGCCGAGCGACCGGTCGGAGTTGATCGCCTGCTTGAGCAGCCTGAGCCGGTTGTCGATCACCTCGGGGCGCTCCATCGGGGCCCACTGGAACGGGGTGTGCGGCTTGGGGACGAACCCGCCGATCGACACGGTGCAGCGGATGTCCTTGGAGCCGGTGGCCGCGCGGCCGGCCTTGATCACCTCGTGCGCGAGCCGGGCGATCTGGAGTACGTCGGCGTCCTCCTCCGTCGGCAGTCCGCACATGAAGTAGAGCTTCACCTGCCGCCACCCGTTGGTGTAGGCGGTGACCACGGTGCGGATGAGATCCTCCTCCGACACCATCTTGTTGATCACCTTGCGGATCCGCTCCGAGCCGCCCTCGGGGGCGAAGGTCAGGCCGGTACGCCGGCCGTTGCGGGACAGCTCCTGGGCCAGCTCGATGTTGAAGGCGTCGACCCGGGTCGAGGGCAGCGAGAGCGAGACGTTGGTGCCCTCGTACTGCTGGGCGAGGCCGGAGCACATGTCGCCGATCTCGGAGTGGTCGGCCGACGAGAGCGACAGCAGCCCCACCTCGTGGAAGCCGGAGTATTCCAGACCGTCCCGCACCATCTGGCCGACCGTGGTGATCGAGCGTTCCCGTACCGGACGGGTGATCATGCCGGCCTGGCAGAACCGGCAGCCCCGGGTGCAACCCCGGAAGATCTCCACCGCGTACCGCTCGTGCACGGTCTCGGCGAGCGGCACGATCGGCTTCTTCGGGTACGGCCAGGCGTCCAGGTCCATCGTCGTGCGCTTGTGTACCCGGAACGGCACGTCCGCCCGGTTCGGCACGACCCGCTGGATCCGGCCGTCGGGCAGGTAGTCGACGTCGTAGAAGCGCGGCACGTAGACGCTCTCGGTCCGGGCCAGCCGGAGCAGCAGCTCGTCCCGCCCGCCGGGGCTGCCCTCCTCCTTCCAGGCCCGGACGATCTCGGTGATCTCCAGTACGGCTTCCTCGCCGTCACCGAGCACCGCCGCGTCGATGAAGTCCGCGATCGGCTCCGGGTTGAACGCGGCGTGCCCGCCGGCCACGATCACCGGGTGGTCGTCGGTGCGGTCGGCGGAGAGCAGCGGGATCCCGGCCAGGTCGATCGCGGTGAGCAGGTTGGTGTAGCCCAGCTCGGTGGCGAAGGAGATCCCGAAGAGGTCGAAGGCGCCGACCGGCCGGTGAGCCTCGACGGTGAACTGCGGCACGCCGTGCGTCCGCATCAGCCGCTCCAGGTCGGGCCAGACCGCGTACGTCCGCTCGGCCAGCACGTCCGGCAGCTCGTTGAGCACCTCGTAGAGGATCTGCACGCCCTGGTTCGGCAGACCCACCTCGTACGCGTCCGGATACATCAGCGCCCAACGGACGACCGCCGACTCCCACTCCTTCACCACCGCGCCCAGCTCGCCACCGACGTACTGGATCGGCTTGCTGACCTGGGGCAGCAGTTGCTCGAGCTGCGGCCAGACCGTCATCGCCGCTGACCTTTCCGCGGCAGACGACGCGGCGCTCATGGAACCTCCCGAAACAATCCGCTGGAACACCAACCATTCAGGGTACGCGCCGACCCGGCACCGCGGCGCGGTAGTCCCCACGCTTCTCCCGCCGCGGTGTTTCTGCCCGGACGTGCCACCCACGCCTGCTCGCCGGGATTCCCCGCCGTCTGAGACGCTCGTACGATCCGGCGTCGAACGACCGATTGGTCGGGCGGTACTAACCTCGGACGGGCGCGAGAGGAGATCCGCACAATGCCCCAGCCCCAGCCGGAGGAGACCGTACCGGCGTGCCGAGCCACGCCGGCCGGACCGCCCCCGGCCGACGGATCGGCGACCATGGCGTCCGGCGACCAGCACGCTCCGGCCGGTGACCAGCAGGACGATCGAGCCGGCGACGAGCGGAACGGCCGAGCCGCCGAGCGGCAGGAGGGTCCAGCCGCTGACCGGCACGGTCGGATCGGTGACCCGGACGACACGGCCGTGGACGACACGGCCGTGGACGACACGGCCGTGGACGACACGGCGGTGGACGACACGGCGGTGGACGACACGGCCGTGGACGACACGGCGGTGGACAACACGACGGTGGACGACACGGCCGTCGACAAGACGGCGGCGGACGACACGGCCGGACCGGACGGTTCCGCCGACGGGTCCGCCGACGCCGAACTCGGCCAACCCACCCGGCCGACGACGCGGTCACCCGACCCCACGGCCTCCGTTTCCGCCCCCACCACCGCCGCACCCGCCGGGCCCGACGGGCCGGTGCCGCCCTCGACCGGCGCCGACGAGAAGTCCCCAACAGGAGGTCCGCTCCCGGCCGCCACCGAACGTCCACCGGGCGAGGAACCGCACTCCGCCCCCACCGGACGCCAGGTGGTCGAAGACTCACCCTCCGCGGTCGACGGACCGCCGTCTCCGGCCGATGACGCGCCGTCCGCGTCCACGGCCGCCACCGGCCCAGACCCGACCACCGGTGGCCCCGAGCCGGCCGAAGCCGGTACCCGGGTGGTGTCACCGCCGGAGGACGACGAACCGGCTCCTACCCGGGTCGCGGCGCCGCGTTGGACCGGCTCGGCAGCCGTACCACCGCCCCGGCCCCGCAGGCGTCGCTGGTTCCGGGGCGACGCCGACAAGGCCGACGACGGCGCGGCGGCGGCGCCGACCGCGCGGACCCGGCCGCCCGATCCCACCCTGCGGATGCCGGCCGTCGAGGCGGACGAGGACGAGATCCCCACCCCGGTCGACCCCTGGGCCGGTGCCGCCGACGATCCGTGGGACGCGCACCCGCCGTACCCGCCGGTCGCCGGCCACCCGCCGACAGCGAGTCATCCACCGGTCGGCTACGACGCGCCGGTCAGCCCACCCCCGGCCCGGCAGTTGCCGGTGACCCGGCGTTTTCCCGCGCCGACCAGCCCACCGCCGCCCCCGCCGCGCACCAGCCCCGCACCGCGCACGACACCAGCGCCACGCACACCACCACCGCACAGCGCGCCGCCACCACCGCCACCGCCACCGCCGGCTCGGGCCGCCCGGCCGCCGGCCGCGCCCGCACCACGGAAGCAGCCACCGCCGCCGCCGGTCGCCCCGCCCCGGCCGGTGAAACAGCGGCGCCGGTCGGAGGCACCACCGGTCCGCAAGGCGCCGCCCGCACCCATTCCGCCGGTACGCCGACGGCGCCGCTGGCCCCGGGTGATGTTCACGCTGACCCTGCTCAGCATCGCCTGCTGCTGCGGCATTCCGGCGTACTACGCCAAGCCGGTCTGGGACCAGTACCCGGCGTCGCCGAAGGATCCGCTGCCCAGCGAGGTACTGGACCTGCGGCTGCTGGACAACGCGTCCGGCCGGCAGACCGCCGAGCGGTTGAAGCAGGAGGTCCAGGGGCGGAAATGGTTCAACGGCGGTGAGGCGTTCGCCGGGGTGTACCGGGACTCGAACGGCAAGCGGGTGGTCATCTTCGGCAGCACCGGCTTCCGGCTCAGCCCGGAGTCGGCGGTGCAGGAAGAGGTCACCCGGCTCCAGGACGAGTACGGGGTCGCCTCGGTCGAGTCGGTGCCGACCGGCGTACGCGGCGAGTACCGCAGGTGCGGCACGGGCCGGGCCGACGGTGACGAGGTGGTGGTCTGCACCTGGGCGGACCACGGCAGCCTGGCCACCGCGCTCTTCACCCGACTGTCGATAGCGGACAGCTCCGAGCTGCTGACGACGCTGCGGGAGAGCATCATCGTGCGGGACCCGGTCGGCTCCGGCGACGGCGGTCCCAGCACGGGCTGAGCCGGCGGATGGGGAGCGGCGGCGACCGGAGGTCTACGAGCCGCCGTTCTCCGCCGCGTTGCGGGCCGGCGCGTACCGGGGCACGTACTCCTGCCCGGTCAGCTTCTGGATCTCCGTCATGATCTCGTCGGTGATCTGTCGCAGCGAGGTACGGTCCGACGGGCGGCCGACGAACTCCATCGGCTTGCCGAACCGGACGGTCACCTTTCCGGTGCCCAACCGGGGCAGTCGGGCCCCGATCGGCTGGACCCGTTCGGTGCCGATCATCCCGACCGGGATCACCGGCACCTCGGCGGCGAGGGCCAGCCGAGCCACCCCGGTACGCCCCCGGTAGAGCCGGCCGTCCGGCGACCGGGTGCCCTCCGGATAGATCGCCACCAGGTCACCGGCGCGCAGCACCGGGATCGCCCCGTCGAACGCCGAGAGTGCGGCTCGGCCGCCGGCCCGTTCCACCCGGATCGCGCCGAGCCCGCTGATCACCGACCGGGTGATCCAGCCGCGCAGCCCGGTGCCGGTGAAATACTCGGCCTTGGCCCAGAAGGCGAGGTGCCGGGGCACCACCGAGCCGAGGAACAGCTCGTCGGCGACCGAGAGGTGGTTACCCGCGAAGATCGCGCCGCCGGTCGCGGGGACGTTCTCCAGGCCCTCCACGGTCGGACGCCAGGCAACCCGCATCGCGGTGCCGACGGTGTACTGGCCGATGGTGTAGAGCAGCGGCACGGGACCTCCGGCGGTTGAGGTAGTGGGGCGCTGTCACGTTAACCGACGCCCGACCGGTCCGCGTAGGTGACCGTCTCGATCACCCACCCGGACCGGTCGGACAGCACCGCCGACGACCTGCGGAGTGCTCAGCGGCGGCGTACCGCCACCGTCACCCGGTCGCCCTCGCCGACCTCACCGGCGAAGCTGTGGCCCCGGTCGGCGAGGGCGGCGGGGTCGGCCTGGTCGGCAAGGCCGATCGAGTCGGCCAGCACCTCCCGGGCCACGAAGTCCCGGTACGCCTCGACCGCCGCGGCCACCTCCGCCGGCGCGGCGAGCAGCACCTCGATCCGGTCCGACACGTCCAGCCCGGCGTCCCGGCGGGCCTGCTGCACCACCCGTACGACGTCCCGGGCCAGGCCCTCGGCGGCGAGTTCCGGGGTGACGGTGGTGTCCAGCACCACCACGCCCTCCCCGCCGGGCAGCGGGGCCGAGTGCTCGGCGTCGGCGGGCACCAGCTTCAGCTCGTACTCGCCCGGCTCCAGCCGCACCCCGGCCGCCTCCGGTACCCCGTCCACCAGCGTCCAGTCGCCGGCCTTGACCGCCCTGATCACGGTCTGCACCTGCTTGCCGACCCGGGGGCCGAGCGCCCGGGGCACCACCGTGAGCACCTGCTCGCAGTAGCTGGCCAGCTCGTCGCTGAAGGTGACCGCCTTGACATTCACCTCGTCGGCGACCAGGTCGGCGAAGGGTCGCAGGGCGGCCGCGGCCGGGCTGGCCACGGTCAGCGACGACAGCGGCAGCCGGACCCGCAGCCCCTTCGCCTTGCGCAGCGACAGCGCCGCCGAGGCGACCGCCCGGGTGGCGTCCATCGCGGCGACCAGCTCGTGGTCGGCCGGGAACTCGGCGGCCTCCGGCCAGTCGGTCAGGTGCACCGACCGCTCCCCGGTCAGCCCGCGCCAGACCTCCTCGGCGGTCAGCGGGGCCAGCGGGGCCAGCACCCGGCTGACCGTCTCCAGCACCGTGTAGAGGGTGTCGAAGGCGTCCCGGTCACCCGACCAGAACCGGTCCCGGGACCGCCGGACGTACCAGTTGGTCAGCGCGTCGAGGAAGGAGCGGACCGTGCCGCAGGCGCCGGAGATGTCGTAGACGTCGAGCTGCCCCTGCACCGCCTCGACCAGCTCCCGGGTCTTGGCCAGCACGTAGCGGTCGAGCAGGTGAGTCGAGTCGGTACGCCGGACCGCCTCGTACCCCTCCGCGTTCGCGTAGAGCGAGAAGAAGTACCAGACGTTCCAGTACGGCAGCAGCACCTGGCGTACCGAGTCCCGGATCGTCGTCTCGCTGACCACCACGTCGCCGCCGCGCAGCACCGGCGAGGACATCAGCGTCCAGCGCATCGCGTCCGAGCCGTAGCTGTCGAACATCTCGTAGACGTCCGGATAGTTGCGCAGGCTCTTGGACATCTTGCGCCCGTCCGAGCCGAGCACGATGCCGTGCACCACGGCGTTGCGGAACGCCGGCCGGTCGAAGAGGGCGGTCGCCAGCACGTGCATGGTGTAGAACCAGCCGCGCACCTGCGGGACGTACTCGACGATGAAGTCACCCGGATAGTGGTGCTCGAACCACTCCCGGTTCTCGAACGGGTAGTGCACCTGGGCGAACGGCATCGAGCCGGACTCGAACCAGCAGTCCAGCACCTCCGGCACCCGGCGCATGGTGGAGCGCCCGGTCGGGTCGTCCGGGTTGGGCCGGGTCAGCTCGTCGATGCCGGGCCGGTGCAGGTCGGTGACCTTCACCCCGAAGTCGGCCTCCAGCTCGGCGAGCGAGCCGTAGACGTCGACCCGGGGGTACTGCGGGTCGTCCGACTTCCAGACCGGGATCGGCGAGCCCCAGAACCGGTTCCGGCTGATCGACCAGTCCCGGGCGTTCGCCAGCCACTTGCCGAACGAACCGTCCCGGACGTGTCCCGGAGTCCAGCTGATCTGCTGGTTCAGCTCCAGCATCCGGTCCTTGACCTTGGTGACGGCCACGAACCAGGAGGAGACCGCCTTGTAGACCAGCGGGGTGTCGCAGCGCCAGCAGTGCGGGTAGGCGTGCGTGTAGGTGTCCTGCCGGAGCACCACCCCGCGCTCCTTCAGCTCGCGGATCACCGACTTGTTCACGTCGAAGACCTGCTCGCCCTGGTACGGCGGGACCAGCGCGGTGAACCGGGTGTGGTCGTCCACGGTCACCACGGTCGGGATGCCGGCCGCGTTGCACGCCTTCTGGTCGTCCTCGCCGAAGGCCGGGGCCAGGTGCACCACCCCGGTGCCGTCCTCGGTGGTGACGAACTCGGCGCCGAGCACCTGGTAGGCGTTCGGCCCGCCCTGCTCCACGAGAAAGTCGTAGAGCGGGGTGTAGCGGCGGCCGACCAGGTCCCGGCCGTGCACCGTGCCGACCTGGGTGTAGCCGTCCAGCTCCTTCGCGTACGCCCCGAGCCGGGCCGCGCCGACGACGTAACGCTGGCCGTCCCGCTCCAGTACCGCGTACTCGATCTCCGGGCCGACCGCGAGCGCCAGGTTGGACGGCAGGGTCCACGGCGTGGTGGTCCAGACCCCGACCCGGACCGGCCCGCGCAGCGGCTCCGGGGCGGACTCGTCCGGGGTCAGCTCGAACCAGACGGTCAGGGTCGGGTCGTGCCGGTCCCGGTAGACGTCGTCCATCCGGGTCTCGGTGTTCGACAGCGGGGTCTCGCAGCGCCAGCAGTACGCCAGCACGCTGAACCCCTCGTAGACCAGCCCCTTGTCGTGGAGCTGGCGGAACGCCCACATGACGCTCTCCATGTAGCTGAGGTCGAGCGTCTTGTAGTCGTTGCCGAAGTCGACCCACCGGGCCTGCCGGTTGACGTACCGCTCCCAGTCCCGGGTGTAGGCCAGCACCGAGGTCCGGCAGGCGTCGTTGAACCGCCCGACGCCGAGGTCGAGGATCTCCGCCTTGGTGGTGATCCCGAGCTGCTTCTCCGCCTCCACCTCGGCCGGCAGGCCGTGGCAGTCCCAGCCGAAGCGCCGCTCCACCCGCCGGCCCCGCATCGTCTGGTATCTCGGCACCAGGTCCTTGACGTAGCCGGTCAGCAGGTGACCGTAGTGCGGCAGGCCGTTGGCGAACGGCGGGCCGTCGTAGAAGACGTATTCGTTGGCGCCGTTCGGGCCGGGGTCGCGGCCCTCGACGCTGGCCTCGAAGGTCTTGTCGGCCACCCAGTGGTCGAGCACGCGCTGCTCCACCGCCGGCAGCTCCGGACTGGCCGGCACGCCCGTGCCGGCGGGGGCGTTCTTCGGGTACGCCATCGCGGGTCGCTCTCCTCGTCGCAGCTCACTGTCCGTGGTCTGCGAGGACGAGCCCTGGTACGCCGGAGACCGGCGCGGCCGTGGGCCCGCGGTACCACCCCGCTTGGCGGTCGGCGATCGACCACCCGCTCGTTGGCCGGCTGTGACGGGCCGGTCCCGTCCGGTTCTACTGGGGTGTTTCCACCTGTTCTTCCGGAGGCTCGCCGGTGATGGCCGGGTCGACGCCTGTGCCCGTCAACGATACTCGACCGCCGCTGCGGCCCCCACCCGATATCCCCGGCCGGGCGCCGGGCAGGGCGGTACCGGCAAGGAGGTCACCGCGATGGCCCGGCGGACCGCGATCGAGGTCGCCACGGCGGCGCTCAGGTCAACTCGGGGAACCAGAGCGCGATCTCCCGGCGGGCGGTCTCGACCGAGTCGGCCGCGTGCACCAGGTTCTCCCGGGACGAGCAGGCCAGGTCGCCACGGATCGTGCCGGGAACCGCCCGCCGCCCGTCGGTCGCGCCGACCAGGCCACGGACCATCCCGACCGCGCCGGAGCCGGAGAGCACCAGCGCGACCAGCGGTCCGGAGGTGATGAACTCCCGCAGCGCTGGATAGAACGGCTGTGCGATGTGCTCCGCGTAGTGCAGCTCGGCGAGCCGGTCGTCCATCCGGCGCAGCGCCATGGCGTCGATGCCGAGACCCTTGCGCTCGAACCGGCCGAGAATCTCGCTGACCAGCCGGCGCCGTACCGCGTCAGGCTTGATCAACACGAACGTACGCTCGGCGGAACCGCTGCTGACCACGGAGACCCCTCGGTACGGCCGGAGAGCTGGGCACCGTCAGCGTATGTCGGCCGCCGAGCAGTCCCGACGCCGGAGGGTCGACGGCGTACGGGCCGGTCGGCGCGTACCGGCCAGCGCACGACCCGACTGATCCGGTGGCGGGGGCCGCATACCGGCCCCGGGTCGTTCCATTCCCGCCAGATCCGGCCTAGCCTGGCCTTAACCAGGGAGGTCCACTGTGGCAGATGGTCGACGCCGCCAGGTCGCGCCGGTGCGCAAGCTGGTCGCCGCTGTGCTGGGCACCTTCGCCACCTTCGTCATCCTGTTCGGCTTCGGGATGCGTAGTTGGGCGATCGCCGTACTCGGGGTGGCGCTGCTCGCCCTGGCCATCGCGCTCGTCGTGGTCACCGCCGTACGCAGCGGTCCCCGGGCCTGGGTGACCGGCATCGGACACGTACACAGCGTCACCGAGCCGCCCGCCTCGTCGACCTTCGGCCGCTGCGAACTCCAGATCGTGATCGACGCGCCGGGGGTGCCGGGCCGGTCGGTGCGGATCCGCGATCCCCGGGTACCGGTGTCGAAGTGGCCGGACCCCGGCGCCACCCTGCCGATCATGGTGGCGATCGACGACCAGCGGCACGTCCGGATCCTCTGGGACGAGGTGTTGACCCACGCCGAGGCGGCCGCCGGCGGCGACCTGCCGCCGGAGTTCCACGACTTCGACCCGGTCGACGACGACATTCTGATCGGGCAGGAGGCGCCGCCGTGGGCGCGGGGTGGCCGGGACGACCCGTACACCGCCGCACCACCGGACGGTCCGCCGGTCGACGACCCCCTGACCGAGGACGATCTCGCCCCGCTCCGGAACGACCTGGAGCCGCTCCGGGACGACCGGGCCACGCCCCGCGAGGAGCCGGTGGTGATGCGGCAGACCCCCGGCGGGACCATCGTGCTGGAGGGGACCCTGGTCGACCCGCCCTCCACCGCGCCACTGCCCCGCCGTTCCCGGCCGGGTCCGGGTCCGGGCGGCCGGAACCGCCGGCCCCGCCCCAGCCCGACCCCGGCCGCTGCCGGACCGGTCCCCGACGCGCCACCGGCGCCGCACCCGACCGAGCCCGACGTCCCGCCGACGCAGGCCGGTGGCGGTGACACACCCGGCGACGACACCGGGCGGCCCGGGCCGTCCCCGATCCCGGAGGCCCGCTCCGGTGGCGACCCGGCGACCGCTGCGGCACCGGCCGATCCGGACCGGGAAGCGCCGGCCCCGACGACCCCGGAAGCCGCCGCGGCCGATGCCGCCCGGTCCGGCGCCGCCGCGCACGGCTCCGGCCCCCGCTCCGCCGGCCCGGCCGACATCGCGTACGACGAGATCGACATCCCGCTGGACGACCCTGCCCCGGCCCCCGGCCGCGCCTCGGCGTCTGACCCGGACCGCGAGTCGACCCAAGAGTCGGACCTCGACCCGCGAGCCGGCGCGGTGCCGTCCGACGCCCCGGCGGCCGACTCGGACGACGAGGCGATCCTGGCCGACCTGATCGCCACCCAGCCGCCGGCCCGGCTCGGCGGGTCCGGGCCGATCGCCGGGGTCGGGATCACCCTGCTGGTCACCGACCTCGAGCGGTCGATCGCGTTCTACCGGGACCTGCTCGGCTTCTTCGAGATCGACGGAGGCGAGGGCAACGCCATCCTCGCCTCCGGCGCGACCCGGCTGGTGCTGCGGGCGATCCGCGAGGTGGCGCCGATCAACCGGCGACTGGTCCACCTCAACCTGGAGGTGAACGACGTGACCGCGGTCTACGAGGAACTCCTCGGCAAGGGCGTGAAGTTCACCTACGCGCCACGGGCGGTCAACCGGGGCGCCAAACTCGAACTCTGGGCCGCCGCGTTCCGGGATCCGGACGGGCACGGGATCGCGCTCACCCAGTGGCGGAGCCGAGCCACCGGCTGAGCGGTGCGTGGTACGCCAGCCGCGGCCGGGTCAACCGAGAATGACCCGCCGGACGTGCAGGACGTACGCCCAGACGGCGGCGAAGATCAGCCCCAGCGCGCCGAGCGACCAGTGCAGGAAGCCGGCGAGCAGCAGCAGCCCCTGAAGTACGGTGGCGGCGTTCCAGGCCCATGGCCGGCGCAGGCAGCCCGCCAGGACGACCGCCAGCACCGCGAGCCCGACGACCACCCCGACGGCGCTGCCGCTCAGGTCGCCGCCGAGCAGTCGGATCGGCTGGATCGCGAGCAGCAGCACCAGCGTCTCGACGCTCAGCGTCAGGGCGCCGAGGCCGCGTACCGCCCGACCCGGGTCTCGCAGCCCGGAGGGCCGGCGACCGGGGCCACCCGTCGAGCTGCCGCCGTCGACGCGGCCGGGCGGCTGCCCGGACCCGGCCTCCCCGGCCGCCGGTCCGGCCCGGTCGGCCGCCTCGTCCGGGGCACTCATCGCTTCAGCAGCCGTCGCGCGTCGGCAACGGTCACCACCGAGCCGGTGACCAGCACACCCACCCCGCTCAGTTCCCCCTGCACGTCGGATTCGGCCAGCGCCACGGCGGCCTCGATCGCGTCCGGCAGTTCCTCGGCCACCTCGACCCGGTCCGGCCCGAAGACCTCCTCGGCCAGTTCGCCGAGTGCCGCCGCCGGCATCGCCCGCGGCGAGCTGTTCCGGGTCACCACGATCGCGTCGACCACCGGTTCGAGCAGTTCGAGCAGGCTCGCGGCGTCCTTGTCCTCCAGTACGCCGACCAGTGCGATCAGCCGGCTGAACGCGAACTCCTCCTGGAGCGCGGTGACGGTGGCCGCCATGCCGTGCGGGTTGTGCGCCCCGTCGAGCAGGATCGTCGGGGCGGACCGGACCCGCTCCAGCCGGCCGGGTGAGTCGGCGGTGGCGAAGCCCTGCCGGACGGTCTCGACGTCGAGCTGGCGGGACGCGCCCGCGCCGAGGAACGCCTCGACGGCGGCGAGCGCGATCGCGGCGTTCTGCGCCTGGTGCGCCCCGTGCAGGGGTACGAAGACGTTGTCGTAGACCCCGCCGAGGCCCTGCAACGACAGCACCTGGCCGCCGACCGCCACGCTCCGGCGCAGTACGCCGAACTCGCCGCCCTCCCGGGCGATGGTGGCGCCCACCTCGGCACAGCGTTCCAGGATCGGCCCGGCGGCCTCCTCCGGCTGGACCGCCGAGATCACCGTCGCGCCCTTGTGGATGATTCCCGACTTGTGCAGCGCGATGTCCGCGATGGTGTCGCCGAGCCACTCGGTGTGGTCGAGCCCGATCGGGGTGATGACGGCGATCCCGGCGCCGAGCACGTTGGTGGAGTCCTCCGCCCCGCCGAGACCCACCTCGACCACCGCCACGTCGACCGGGGCGTCGGCGAAGGTGGCGAAGGCGAGCGCCGTGGTCATGTCGAAGTACGTCAGCGGCTCGTCGGCGCGCTCGTCGACCAGCCGGGCCAGCGGTGCCACCTCGCGGTAGACCGAGACGAAACGGTCCTCGCTGATCGGCTCGCCGTCCAGGCTGATCCGCTCCCGGACGGTTTCCAGGTGTGGGCTGGTGTACCGGCCGGTGTGCAGCCCGAACGCCCGGAGCAGCGAGTCGATCATCCGGGCCGTCGACGTCTTGCCGTTGGTCCCGGTCAGGTGGATCGCCGGGTACGCCCGCTGCGGGCTGCCGAGCACGTCGAGCAGTTCCTCGATCCGCCCCAGGTCGAAGACCATCCGGGTGTAACCGCGATCGGCCAGTTCCGCCTCGACCTGCGCGAACTCGGCCGCCCGCTCCGCACGCTCACTCACCGCGTCTCTCGCCCCCGCACCGTACGCCCCCCACCCGTTCCGCCAGACCGCCACACTCTCGACCACCAGGCCGTCGACCGGCCTGTACTCGACCGCCGCGCCCTGGCCACCACACTCCGCCGTCCCGCATCCGCAAGTCCTCGGTCCGCACCCGACTACCGGTCACCCGACTTCCAGTCACCCCCACCGGTCAGCCGAGTGCCGCAAGGGCGGTGGCGACCCGCTGCAGGTCCGCCTCGGCCGCCGCCAGCCGGTCCCTGATCTTGTCGACCACCGGTGCGGGTGCCTTGGCGAGGAAGGCCGGGTTGTCGAGCTTCGCCCGGGCCTGGCTGATCTCCTTCTCCGCTGCGGCGCGGTCCTTGGTCAGCCGGGCCCGCTCGGCGGCGACGTCGATCGAACCCCGGGTGTCCAGGGCGACCGTCACCGCGCCGGAGACGGCAAGCGTGGCGCTGGCCCGGAAGTCCGGCGCCGGCTCGTCCAGCCGGACGAGCGAGCGGATCAGCGGCTCGTGCGCGGCGATGCCGGCCCCGCTGAGCCCGTCGAGCCGGGCCGCCACCCGCTGCGCCGGCCGCAGCCCCTGGTCGGAACGGAACCGGCGGATCTCGGTGACCACCCGTTGGAGTTCGGTCACCTCGCGCTCCGCCGCCTCGTCGCGCAGCGCCGGCACCGCCACCGGCCAGGCGGCGGTCATCACCGACGCACCGGCCGGGTCCGCACCCGCGTTCTCGGTACCGGCCAGCGCGGTCCAGAGCTCGTCGGTGACGAAGGGCACCACCGGGTGCAGCAGCCGCAGCAGTTGGTCGAGCACGTGTCCGAGCACCCGGCGGGTGACCTCGGCCGGCTCGCCACCGGCGGCCAGCACCGGTTTGGCCAGCTCGACGTACCAGTCGCAGACGTCGTCCCAGGCGAAGTGGTAGAGCACGTCGCAGACCTTGGCGAACTCGTACGCCTCGAACTGCTCGTCCACCTCGGCGGTGACCTGCTGCAACCGGGAGAGGATCCAGCGGTCCACGGTCGAGAGCCGGGCCGGCTCCGGCAGTTCCCCGGCCACGTGCGCGCCGTTCATCAGGGCGAACCGGGTGGCGTTCCAGAGCTTGTTGCAGAAGTTGCGGGAGCCCTGGCACCACTCGTCGCTGACCGGCACGTCCTGACCGGGGTTGGCGCCCCGGGCCAGGGTGAACCGGGTGGCGTCGGCGCCGTACCGCTCGATCCAGTCCAGCGGGTCGACCACGTTGCCGAAGGACTTCGACATCTTCTTGCCGTACTGGTCACGCACCATGCCGTGCAGCGCGATCACGTCGAACGGCTGCCGGCCGTCCATCGCGTAGAGGCCGAACATCATCATCCGGGCGACCCAGAAGAAGAGGATGTCGTAGCCGGTCACCAGCACGCTGGTCGGATAGAACTTCGCCAGGTCGGGCGTGGCCTCCGGCCAGCCGAGCGTGGAGAACGGCCACAGCGCGCTGGAGAACCAGGTGTCGAGCACGTCGAGGTCCTGGTGCCAGCCCTCTCCGGTCGGCGGCTCCTCGTCCGGGCCGACGCAGCGCACCTCGCCGTCCGGGCCGTACCAGACCGGGATCCGGTGCCCCCACCAGAGCTGCCGGGAGATGCACCAGTCGTGCATGTTGTCGACCCAGGCGAAGTACCGCTTTGCCATGTCGGCAGGCTCGATCTTGACCCGGCCGTCCCGCACCGCGTCGCCGGCCGCCCGGGCCAGCGGTCCGGTGTTGACGAACCACTGCAACGACAGCCGGGGCTCCACCGTCGTACGGCACCGCGAGCAGTGCCCCACCGCGTGCACGTACGGCCGCTTCTCCGCCACGATCCGGCCCTGCTCGCGCAGCGCGGCGACGATCGCCGGCCGGGCCTCGAACCGGTCGAGTCCCTCGAACGGGCCGGGCGCGGTGATGACGCCCCGCTCGTCCATCACGGTCAGGGACGGCAGGTCGTGCCGCTGGCCGATCTCGAAGTCGTTCGGGTCGTGCGCCGGGGTTACCTTGACCATGCCGGTGCCGAAGCTCGGGTCGACGTGCTCGTCACCGACGATCGGGATCCGCCGGCCGGTCAGCGGCAGCTCGACCTCGGTGCCGATCAGGTGCTTGTAGCGCTCGTCGTCCGGGTGGACGGCGACGGCGGTGTCCCCGAGCATCGTCTCGGCCCGGGTGGTGGCGACCACCACCTCGTCGCTGTACCGGATCGAGACGAGTTCACCGTCGTCGTCGGTGTGCTCCACCTCGATGTCCGACAGGGCGGTCAGGCAGCGCGGGCACCAGTTGATGATCCGCTCCGCGCGGTAGATCAGGCCGTCGTCGTACAGCTTCTTGAAGATCGTCTGTACCGCCCGGGAGAGCCCCTCGTCCATGGTGAAGCGCTCGCGGTCCCAGTCGACGGAGTCGCCGAGCCGGCGCATCTGGCCGAGGATCTTGCCGCCCGACTCGGCCTTCCACTGCCAGACCCGCTCGACGAACTTCTCCCGGCCGAGGTCGTGCCGGGACAGCCCTTCACCGGCGAGCTGGCGCTCGACGAGGTTCTGGGTCGCGATGCCGGCGTGGTCCATCCCGGGCAGCCAGAGCGCCTCGTAGCCCTGCATCCGGCGGCGCCGGGTGAGCGCGTCCATCAGGGTGTGCTCGAAGGCGTGGCCCATGTGCAGCGAGCCGGTGACGTTCGGCGGCGGGATGACGATGGTGAACGGGGGCTTGTCGCTGTCGGCCGAGGCCCGGAAACGCCCGGCCGCTACCCACTCCTCGTAGCGCCGACCTTCTACCTCGCCCGGCTGGTACTGGGCGGAAAGGGTCGGGGCCGCGGTGCGGTTCGCATCCAGAGTCTCGGTCACCCTCGAAGTCTACGAGCCTGGGCGCCGGGCCCGTCGTGCGCCACCTCCCGTCGCGTACGGTGGCGGCTATGTCCGATGCCCCCCGCTCCGAACGCCGTGCCACGGCCGATTCCGGTGCCATCGAGATCACGTCGGAGCCGATCGTGCTGCACCAGCGGACCGGCCGGGAGACCGAGGCGATCGACGTCACTCCGGCGATCGACGTCACTCCGGCGGTCGACGGCGAGGCTCGTGCCGCCGGAGCGGCCGGCAAGCCGTCGTCACGCCGCCGGAAGGTCGTCCTCGGCTCGGTGCTCGCGGTCACCGTCGCCGGAGCCGCCGTCTTCGGCACCGTGGGCTGGCGCATCATGCAGCAGAAGGACGCCACCCTCGCCACCCCGGTGGAGGTCGCCGGTCTCACCCGGGACGAGAGCGAGGGCGCCCGGGCGACGATCGAGTACCTCAGGACCGCCGTCAACGCCGAAATCAACTTCGCCGAGAGCTTCGGTGCGGTGTACGCCGACCCGGCGGGCCCGGACCGCAGCGTCCTGCTCTTCGGCGGTACGACCCTGGTCTGGCAGCCCGAGCGTGATCTGGACCGCCTCTTCGACCTGGCCTCGGAGGAGGAGAGCGAGGTCGCCGGCGTGCGGGAGGTGGACGCAGGTCCGCTCGGCGGGGTGATGAAGTGCGGCACCGCTCCGATCCGGGACGGCCAGCTCGTCTTCTGCGGCTGGGCCGATCACGGCAGCATCGCGATGGGCATGTTCGCCGGCCGGCCGCTGGACGAGTCCGCCACGCTGCTCAGGGAGATCCGAAGCGCCGTACAGAGCCGGGACTGATCCGGCAAGCAGCCGGGGCGGATCGGCATCAGCCGGAGTGCACTCCCGCGCGCGGCGATTGCTTCGGCGGCGGTGAGTTTGGGTGGCTGACCGGTAACGGTGTCGGTCGGGGTCGTGGGAAAGCGGTCCCCCTTCCCCCGGGTCGAGACGGGTCGGGTGGAAACACGAGTGGCGGGGCGCGGGGGGGGGGGGGGGGTCAAACCCGGGGGGCCCCCCCCGTGGCGGGGGGCCCCCACTTCGTAGAAGATGTCCGGCGGCGTCTTACTCTCCCACACCCTCCCGAGTGCAGTACCATCAGCGCTGGAAGGCTTAGCTTCCGGGTTCGGAATGTAACCGGGCGTTTCCCCTCCGCCATAACCGCCGTAACCCTATCAACAACACAAACAACAACCCCC